>NZ_QKTQ01000020.1:0-49157 GCF_003234875.1 Curtobacterium sp. MCBD17_028
CGTCCTCTACGTGATCGCCGGCACGCCCGGCCTGGTCCGCCGCGTCGGGGTCAGCCACACGGACACGCACCGGTCCCCGCCCGCTGAGCCCGGGCCTCCCGGCCGGGAGGCCCGGGCTCAGCGGGCCGGGACCGGTGCGGTCTCCGTGTGGCTGACCCCGACGCCGCGGACCAGGCCGGCCTTGCCGGCGATCACGTAGAGGACGAACGCGATGACGACCGAGTTGATCGAGGGGATGCCGATCGTGACGAAGTAGCCGATCAGGGCCGCGATGGCCCACACGACGAGCGTCATCGGCACCCACGTCGGCGAGGTCGGCGGGACGTCGGCGGCGGCGCTCAGCTCGCGACGCCAGGTCTTCACCACGAAGTACTCGGCGACCATGATCCCGGCGATCGGGGGGAACACGACGCCGAGGACGGTGAGGAACGGCGTGAACGCGCCCAGGAACCCGACCGCCGCGAGCACCGAGCCGACGACGCCCATGACGAGCGTGACCACGCCGCGGTTGACCTGCCGACCGAACACGGCGTCGATGAAGTTCGTGACGCCGAGGCTCGAGCTGTAGATGTTCCAGTCGTTGATCTTGAACGTGCCGAGCAGGATCACGAGCACGCCGACCCAGCCGACCGACGACGTGATGACGCGCGTGATGTCCGAGGACCCGACCGCGTGGGCGAGCAGGACGCCCGCCAGGCCGATCACGTACTCGCCGAGCGTCACGCCGAGGAGCGTCTGCTTGACGACGTCGCCGGTGCTCTTGTTGAACCGGGTCATGTCGGGGGTGATCACGGCCCCGACGATGAACCCGCCGGCGACGAGCGTCGTGCCCGCCACGAAGCCCATGTGCGGACCGGCCGGGGCCTTGGCGGCGAGCTCCGCGATCGAGTGCTTGCTCAGCTCGACGGTGATCGCCCACCCGACGAGGACCAGGAACAGCGGCACGGTGATGTTCGCCAGCCACTGCATCGAGTGGAACCCGCGGAGCACGATCGCCGTGACGAGCAGGCCGAACACGAGCGACCACGCCCACGCCGGCAGGATCGGCAGGATCGCGACGAGCCCGGACGCCGAGACGCCCGACTGGATCCCGAACCACCCGATGAGGCTCATGCCGATCGCGAGCCCGACGAGCGCGGAGCCGCCCTTGCCGAACCCGGTCCACCGCGCGATCACGGAGGTGTTGAGGCCTTCGCGGACCCCGATCACGCCGACGAAGACCGACACGATCTCGAGGATCACCGCGCCGAGCGTGATCGCCCAGAACGCGGCCCAGAAGCTCATCCCGAAGCCGAGCGTCGCCCCGAGCAGGAACTGCGACAGGGCCGAGATCTGCCCGAACCGCTGCACGGCCACCTGGAACCACCCGTAGCGGGCGGACTGCGGCACACGGCGGAGGGAGTAGTCGTCGACGGCGACCGTCGCCGACGATGACGAGACGGGTGGTGCCGAAGCTGCGGTGTCGCTGGCCATCTGTGGCTCCTCGGGTCGGACGGGCCCGGAACGCGGAGTGCGTCGCCGGCGCGGGGTTGCGCCAACGCTAGGAGTCCGGACACCGGCCGACCATGTGCAACATGTCGTTACCGGGGTGTGAACCGGTGCGAGATGCACACCGCCCCGACCTCGACCCGACCGCCTCCGCACCATGACGAATGTCACGCCGGATCCATGACGGACCGCAGACGTCCCGCGCCCGCGGTTCCGCCACGCTGGCCGCATGAACGAAACGCCGATCATCCAGCTGGCCGGACTGCACAAGCGGTTCGGTGCGGTGACCGCGGTCGACGGTGTCGACCTGACGATCCACCGGGGCGAGGTCGTCGCCCTCCTCGGCCCGAACGGGGCCGGCAAGACGACCACGGTGGACCTCGCGCTCGGGCTCGCCACCCCGACGGCGGGCAGCGTGCGGCTCTTCGGCGGCGCGGCGCGTGACGCGATCGTCGACGGCCGCGTCGGTGCCATGCTCCAGGGCGGTGCGCTCCTGCCCGACCTCACCGTCCGGGACTCCGTCGCCCTGGTCGCGAGCGCCCACCGGGCCCCGATGTCCGTCGACGAGGCACTCCGCCGCGCGCGCTGCACCGAGATCGCGGGCCGCCGCGTGAACAAGCTGTCCGGCGGGCAGCTCCAGCGCGCCCGGTTCGCGGTGACCGTGGTGTCCGACCCGGACCTGCTCGTGCTCGACGAGCCGACCGCGGCGATGGACGTCGAGGCCCGGCACACCTTCTGGTCCTCCATGCGCGAGTTCACGGACACCGGCCGCACGGTCGTGTTCGCGACGCACTACCTCGACGAGGCCGACACGTTCGCCGACCGGATCGTGATCATGCGCGACGGACGGATCGTCGCCGACGGCACCCCCGCCGAGATCAAGGCGATCGCCGCCGCCCGGACGATCCGGTTCACCGGGGTCGGCCCCGCGGACCACGACGCGCTCCGCGGTCTGCCCGGCGTCAGCGGTCTGGAGGAACGGCACGGCACCGTCACGCTCGTCACCGACCGATCCGACACGACCCTGCGCGCCCTGCTCGCGGCGTTCCCCGCCGCGCACGACATCGAGGTGGTGCCGTCCACGATGGACGACGCCTTCCTCGCCCTCACCCGCACCACGGACGAGCCGTCGTCCGCCGAGACGACCGGAGCCCGATCATGAGCACGTCCATCCCCTCCACGCCGGTTCGGGTCACCGACACCGCGGCGACCTCGCCCACCGACGACGCCCTGACCGCTCCCGTCCCGCTCCGGACCCGGGGTCGCCTGCCGATCCGGTACGTCGCCCTCGAGGCCAAGCGGCAGCTCCGCAACGTCCGGTCGCTCGTGTTCACGATCGCGGTGCCCGTGGTGATGCTCCTGGCGTTCGGGTCCGCCTACGGGTCGAGCGGTCAGGTCGACCCCGCGACGAAGCTGCCGTGGCTCGTCGTCACCACGCTGCAGATGGCGTCGTACGGCGCCATGATGGCGGCACTCGGGCAGGCGTTCACGATCGTCACGGAACGGTCCATCGGATGGAACCGGCAGCTGCGGATCACCCCGCTGTCCGGGGTCGGGTTCCTCGTGTCGAAGGTCATCGCCGCGATGGCGGTCGCCGCGCTCGGCATCGTCGTCGTGACGCTCGTGTCCGTGTTCGCGCTGCACGCCGACCTCGCACCCGGCCGCTGGCTCGTCGCCGGCGTCGGCGTGTGGGCCGGGGTGGTGCCGTTCGCCCTCATCGCGATCCTCATCGGGCAGTTCGCCCGCCCCTCGTTCGCACAGCCGCTGTTCATGGTCGTGTTCATGGGGCTCGCGATCCTCGGCGGCCTGTGGGTCCCGCTGTCGATCATGCCGTCGTGGATGAGCACCCTCGCGCACGGGGTCCCGTCGTACTGGCTCGACCGGATGGGCCAGATGGGCGCCGGCGCGGACGGGAGCATGCTCGAACCCGCCCTGGTGCTGGCGGCCTGGGCGTTCGGTCTCGCCGCGGTCGTCGTCTGGCGCTACCGCCGCGACGCCGCACGGCAGTGACCGGACCTACGCTGGATCGCGTGACGGACGCGACCCAGACGATCGAGGCGCGGCGCGCGGAGGACGTGCACCGCACCTCGCGGTCGTTCCCGTGGTCCGGCGCGCCGGGCATGGCGGAGGGCGACCTCCGGACGGCCCGTCGTCGCTGGTACCCGGGGGCGTTCTTCGGGCTGGCGTGGCAGGTGCTCCTCGTCCTCGCGGTGTTCACGGACGGCGGCTCGGTACGCAAGCACGTGGTCGACAGCGTCGTGCTCGCCGTGGTCTACGTGGCGTACCTCGTCGCGCCGGAGCTCATGTGGCGACGACGGCTGCCCGGCCGCATCGTCGTCCTCAGCACGTTCGCCCTGCTGAGCGTCCTGCCCCTCGTGCCGCTCGGCGCCGTCGCCATGTGGACGTGGTTCCTGCTCGCGTCCCTGGTCGGGTTCGTCGCGGTGCGGATGTGGGTGGCCGCGGTGGCCATCCTGGCGATCGCTGCCGCGCAGGTCGTGATCTGCGGCATCGCCGGATGGGACGTGAGCTCGAACGACGGCCTGCTGTTCGCGCCGCTCGTGACCGTGTCCATCGGCGCGTCGATGACCTTCTTCGGGCGCCAGCGGGCCGCCGAGCAGGAACTCGGCGTCGCGCAGGACGAGATCACCCGTCTCGCCGTCGTCGAGGAACGGGCCCGGTTCTCGCGGGACCTCCACGACGTGCTCGGCCACTCCCTCACCGTGGTCGCGATCAAGTCGGAGCTGGCCGGGAGGCTCGTGGACCGCGACCCCGCCGCCGCGCGCGCCGAGATGGCCGACGTCGAACGGCTCGCCCGCGAGGCCCTGCAGGGTCTCCGGCAGGCGGTGAGCGGGTACCGCGAGGCCGACCTCGACGCCGAGCTCGTGTCCGCCCGGGCAGCGCTCCAGGCCGCCGGGATCGACGCCGACCTCCCAACGAACGCCGACGCCGTCGTGGCCGACAGCAGGTCGCTGTTCGCGTGGGTGCTCCGCGAGGGCGTGACGAACGTCGTCCGGCACGCCGCCGCCACGCGCGCTCGGGTCACCCTGACCCGCAGCGCGATCACCGTCGAGGACGACGGCGCCGGTGCGTCGGACGACCTGGCCGACGGGGTCGCGCCCGTCGGTGCACCGCTCGGCGGCAACGGGCTTCGTGGACTCCGCGAGCGTGCGGACGCGGTCGGTGCGACCATGACCACCGGGACGAGCGACCTCGGCGGGTTCCTCCTCCGGGTCGGGCGGGGGCGTCGGTGAGCGCCGCGGAGACGCCCGGCGTGACGGCGTCGGCGGCGATGCCCGGCTCGTCGACGATCCGGGTCCTCCTCGCCGACGACCAGGCCCTGGTCCGCGGCGCGCTCGCGTCCCTGCTGTCGCTCGAGTCGGACATCAGCGTCGTCGCCCAGGTCGGCCGCGGGGACGAGGTCGTCGACGCGGCGCGGGCGTCGGGCGCGGACGTCGCCCTGCTCGACGTCGAGATGCCGGGCGCCGACGGGCTGCGGGCGGCACGCGACCTGGCCACGGCCCTCCCGTCCTGCCGCTCGCTCATCGTCACCACGTTCGGCCGACCGGGCTACCTGCGCCGCGCGCTCGAGGCCGGCGCGTCGGGGTTCGTCGTCAAGGACACGCCCGCGGAACAGCTCGCCGACGCCGTCCGCCGGGTGGCCGCCGGGTTCCGCGTCGTCGATCCGGTGCTCGCGGCGGAGTCGCTCGCCGCCGGCCCCTCGCCGTTGACCGCACGCGAGACGGAGGTCCTCATCGCCTTCCGCACGGCGCCGACCGTCGCGGGCGTGGCCGCGCAGCTGCACCTGTCCGAGGGCACGGTGCGGAACCACCTCAGCGCTGCGATCGGCAAGACCGCGGCGCGGAACGCCACCGAGGCGCTGCGGATCGCGGCGGACAACGGGTGGCTGCTCGGCTGAGCCGTCGTCCGACGCCCGCGCGCCGGATCACGCCCCGAGCAGCAACCGCACCCCGAACGCGACCATCACGACCGCGATGCACGCGTCGAACACGCGCCACGCCCCCGGTCGGGCGAACACCGGGCGGAGCATCCGGGACCCGAACCCGAGCGCCGAGAACCAGCAGCAGCTCGCGGCCACCGCGCCGCCGACCCACCACCACCGTTCGTCGACGCCCTGCTCGTTCGCGACGGACCCGAGGAACACGAGTGTGTCGAGGTACACGTGGGGGTTGAGCCACGTGAACGCCAGCATCGTCAGGACCGCGCGCCGAGCGGTCCCCGCGGTGGTCCCGTCGTCGGTGCCGACCGCGCGGACGTCGAGGGCGTCCCCCGCCGGCCGGATCGCCCGGCGTGCCGCCAGCACCCCGTAGGTCAGGAGGAACGCCGCGCCGACGAACCGCACCACGACGAGAGCGACCGGCGCCCGCTCGACGACCGCGCCGACGCCGAGCACCCCCGCCAGGATGAGGACGGCGTCGGACCCCGCGCAGATCCCCACGGCTGCTGCGACGACGCGTCGGGGTGCGGTCACGGCCAGGCGGAGCAGGAACGCGTTCTGCGCGCCGATGGCGACGATGAGCGCGAGTCCGGTGCCCAACCCGTTCAGCGCCGGGAGGACCGTGGTCGCGATCGTCATGCCCCTCACGGTAGGAGCGGGACCGCCCCGAGTACAGCGCGCTCCGGTGCCCGGGTGCGTCTGGCCCCGTCGGGCTCCCGGCGTGGGCCGCGTGGTCAGACGTGGGCGGGGTCGACGAGCGGTCGTGCGGCCGGCGTGGGACGGCGGTGGCCCGCCGCCCTCGTTCGGCGGACGTGCGGCCGAGGCGGGCAGGGTGGACCGATGGACACCGCGAGCGCCGCCTCGAGCCGACCGTCCGGGCGAACACCGGGGCCCTCGCGCGACCGGCGTCCGCGACGCCGTGGTCGTCGACCCGGCGCCGCGCTGGCCGTGCTCGTCTCGTGCGGACTCGTCGCCGTGCTCGCCGCCTGTTCGGGGCCGACCGCTCCGTCCGCGTCCGCCACGCACGCACGCACCGGCTACCGGGGCCACGTGGTCACGAAGGCGGCGGAACCGGGGGACGCGCCGCCGCCGCCCGTCACGCCGGCCGGCCGGGTCGTCCGACTCCCCGCCACCGCCCATCCCTGGGGCGTCGCGGTGGCCGACTCCGTGCACACCGTGTACCTGGCCGAGCGGAAGCAGGACCGCCTCATCCGCTACGACATGGACACCGGCGCGGTCACGACCAAGGCCGTGCCCGGCTCCGCTCGGATGATCGACCTCGCCGATCCCGACGGCCCCCTGTTGCTCCCCGCGGAGGACCGCGATCGTCTCTACACGCTGGCGCTGCCGTCACTCCACCTCGTCAGCTCGGCGTCGACGGGCCGGCACCCGCACCAGGCGGTGCGGGTGAACAGCACCACGTTCTTGACCGAGGAGTTCGGGCATGGCGTCCGGGCCCTGCGGAACGGACGGACGGTCGCGCACTTCACGCAGCCCGTCCAACCCGGTGGCATCACAGCCGTCGGGAACCGGGTCGCGGTGGTCGACGTCGCGGCGAACCTGCTGTTCGTCTACGACGCGACGACGCTGCGGCTCGTCGCCGCCCTGCCCGCCGGCGCGGGCCCGAGCCACGTCGTGCCGATCGGCGGGGACCGGGTGGCCGTCTGCGACGTGCGCGGCAACGCGGTGCTCACGTACGACATCGGTGGGACACCCCGGGCGCTCGGTCGCGCGGCCGTCCCCGGCCGCGCCTTCTGGATCCGCGCCGACGCCGCGACGGGGACGATCTACACCGCGCTCGCGAACACCGACACGATCGCGCAGCTCCGCGTCCGTGCCGACGGCGCACCGCAGCTCGTGCGGACGGTGCCGACGGTCCGCCAGCCGGTGTCGTTCGATCGGGACCCGGCGACCGGCGACCTGTACGTCGGCGGGTACGCGGACTCGCAGCTGCAGGTCATCCCCGCGTCGGCATTCCGCTGACCCGCGCCGGGCGACCGCGTCAGCGCGGCGCCGTCGGGCGCGTCCGCACGGTCCCGAGCCACCGCACGACGATCGCCGCGGTCACGGCCCCGGTCGCGATGATCGCCGCGAGGACGACGATCTGGAACCGGCCGGCCTCGACCGGCGAGACCCCGCCGAAGATCGCCCCGACGAACGCGCCGGGCAGCGTCACGAGTCCGGTCGTCCGCGTCTGGTCCGTCGACGGGATGAGCGCCGCGTGCACCGCCCGACGGGCGAGGTCCCGGGTGGCCGTCCGGGGCGGTGCACCGAGCGCGAGCCAGCCCTCGACCTCCTCCCACCGGTCGTCGACGAGCTCGAGGAACCGGCGTCCGGCGAGCGTGGCGACGGTCATCGCGTTGCCGACCACGATCCCGCCGATCGCCAGGGCGTACCGCGCGTCGAACGCGATCGCGCCCGTCACGAACACGACGGCGAGGGACAGCAGGATCCCGGCACCCATCGCGGACGCCACCATCGGCGCCGTCCGTCGCAGCGGGCCGAGCCGTCGGGAGGCCGTGCTCACCGCGACCGTGAACATCACGACCAGGGCGGCCGCGACCCACCGGACGTCGTGGATGACCCCGCTCAGGACGACGCTGATGACGGCGAGCTGGAGCGCGCCACGCAGGACGGCGAGCGCCGGCGCGACGGGACTCGGGGCCCGGACGAGGAGCAGCACGACGGTCGCGACGACCACGAGCACCCCGACGCCGAGGAGGCTCGGGCCGATGTCCGAGGACCAGGTCATGACCTGGGACCGTAGCCTGCGTGGTTGCCGACGTGGGTCACGGCGCGAGGCTGTCGGCCGGCCACTCCCGGGTGTCGAGGTCGGCCCGTCGGCTCTGACGCACGCTGAGCACCGCGACGCACACGACGATGAGCACGGCGAGCACCGCGCTGATGGGTCCGGTGCCGAACCCGAGACCGCCGCGCGCGGACGACACGGCGCCCCAGTCGGCGAAGGACGCCCCGACGGGCCGGGTCAGGACGTACGCGACCCAGAAGGCGGGCACGGCGGCGAGCGCCCGCCCGAGGTACAGCGCGATCGGCACGCACATCGCCGCGACGAACACCGCCCCGCCGAGCAGGTACCCGAGGTGGAACCGTGACGCGACGAGGTCGCCAGCGGCGGTCCCGAGGGCGAACGTGGCGACGACCGCCGCCCAGTAGAAGGCCTCGCGGCGGCGGGTGTCGATCGCGTGGACGTCGACGGTGCCCTCGACGACCCGCCACGTGACGAACACGGCGACGAGGAGCACGAGGAACACCGACGTCGACACCAGGTACGGGACGCCGGCGACGACGTGGGTGAAGTCGGCGATCATCGTCCCGAGCACGCCGACGAGCACGACGACGAGCCAGTACAGCCACGGCACGTACCGGCGGACGGTGAACTGGGCCACGATCGCGGCGGCGAACAGGACGGCGGTCGCGAGCACGGCGCCGACGGGGTCGACGTGTCCGACGAGGAAGTCCGACAGGGTCTCCCCCATGCCGGTCGTCAGGATCTTCGTCACCCAGAACAGCAGGGTGATCTCGGGCACCTTGTTCCGCAGCATGCCGTGACGATCACACGCCCGGTCCAAGAAGCCACCAAGGGAGCGTCGGTCTTGGCCGTTCCTGGGAGCCGCACCCGGAGGATGGGCCGGTGCCCCTCGCGATCCACCTGTTCGACGCCGCCTCCATCCTGCACGCGTTCGGGCCGTGGGTGCTCGTCGGCCTCGCGGTGCTCGTGTTCGTGGAGTCGGGGGTGCTGTTCCCGTTCCTCCCGGGCGACTCGCTCATCCTGACCGCGACCATCCTGGCATCGGCGCTCGGCATCACCCCGTGGCAGGTCGCGGTCGTCGGGTCCCTCGCCGCGATCGCGGGCGACCAGGTCGGCTACGTCCTCGGGCGCCGGTTCGGGCGTCGGCTGTTCCGCGAGGACGCGCGGGTGCTCAAGCGTGCGCGCCTGCGCGAGGCCGAGGCGTTCTTCGTCCGGTACGGCGGCCTGTCGCTCGTGCTCGGGCGGTTCGTCCCCGTGGTCCGGACGTACGTGCCGCTCGCCGCCGGCGCCGCGGCCATGCACTACCGACGGTTCATCGTCTGGAACACCATCGGCGGCGTGGGCTGGGTGGCGGTGTTGACGGTCGTCGGGGTGCTCCTCGGCGGCATCCCGTTCGTGGCGCACAACATCGACGCGCTCATGGTCGTGGTGGTGGTCGTCTCGGTCCTCCCCGTCGTCATCGGGGTGCTCCGGAAGCGGAGTGCGGCGCGGCGTGCGGTGCGCCGGTGACGCCGACGGCCAGGATCGGGGCATGACGGAGCCGGCACCGCGCCTCCTGCTCGTGGAGGACGACGCGCGCCTCGGTCCGATCGTCGCCGACGTGCTCGGTGCGGACTGGGACGTCACCCTCGTGACCGACGGCGAGCAGGCGGTCACGGCCGCCGTCGAGCGGTACTTCGACGTCATGGTCGTGGACCGCAGGTTGCCGGGCATGGACGGCGTGGCCGTGGTCGGGGAGATCCGCCGACGCCGCATCAGCACGCCGATCCTCATGCTCACCGCGCTCGGTTCGCTCGACGACCGCGTGTCCGGCCTCGACGCCGGGGCGAACGACTACCTCGTCAAGCCGTTCGAGTTCGCGGAACTCGGAGCCCGGCTCCGCGCCCTCACGCGCGACTACGCGCCCGAGGGCGAGGCGATCGCGATCGGCGGGTGGACCCTCCACCCGGAGACCGGCACCATCACCTCGCCGTACGCCGGGAGGATCGGGCTCACCGAACGCGAGACCGCGCTCGTCCGCCTGCTGGCCCGGGAGCCGACGCGCACGTTCTCGCGGGCGCACATCCTGACGGCCGTGTTCGACAAGGGCGAGCAGCTCGGCACGGTCGACACGTACGTCCACTACGTGCGCCGGAAGACCGACCGGGACCTCATCGCCACCGTTCGTGGGGTGGGGTACCGCATCGGCACACCCTGAGCGTCACCGGGCGGAGCCGGGACCGACAGCCCGGCCGGTCCGAGGGCGGACCTCAGGACAGGGGGAAGCGATCGGCGAAGGCCTGCAGCCGGAGCGGCGCGGGGTCGCCGGCGGGGTTGAGGACGACACCGGCGTGCCCGTCCTCCTGCGCCACGCGCGCGACGTTCGCGAACCCGGTCGGTCGGGCGTCGAGGTCAGGCGCCCAGGCCCAGACCTCCGCCGGCGAGGTGAACACCCGATGGAGCGACGCTAGCGCGCCCGCACCATGGGTTCCACCCCGCTTGCACGGCGACGGGTGCGACGGCGTGCGAGTGCGGGCACGGCTCCGTACAGGGCGTCGCGGAGGGTCCGGTGCTGCCGCCACTCGCGCCAGGTGAGCACGATGATCGCCGCGTCGAACGCCGAGAGCACCCCGACCCCGAGTGACGGGTGCACGACCATCTCGACGAGCTGGGCGACCAGGAACGCGGCGAGCGCAGCGATCGCCCAGGGGTGCACGCGCTCGGAGCCGCGGACCAGCGCGATGACGACGACCACCTTCACGAGGCCGTGCACGACGAGGTAGACGGCGGCGTAGAGGGCAGCGTCGGCGCCGAGTGCCGCGGCACCGTGCAGGATCAGGTGCGCGATGAGGTCGTGCGGGTCCTGTGCGAGCTCGTGCGCGGTGAGCAGGTGGGCGACGGCACTGATCTGTGCCGGGCGGAGGAACAGCAGCGGCAGGCCCAGGAGCAGCTCGGCCGCTCCGTCGATGCCCTTGAGGGCGATCCCGACGAGGAACACCACGTCGAGGATCCGGCCTCGTCCCGTTCGCGTGCTGTCCATGACTCCAGCATCGAGACCCGCTGCCCAGAAAGCGCCAAGAGGGCTCAGGGAACTCCCAGCAGGCGTCCGGCTTGCTGGGTCCTTCCTTGGAGGGCGCGGCGCAGCCTGACGTCCGGAGGTCTTCATGTCCACAGTGCCGCTCCGTGGCGGGTCCATCGACGCCCGCACGATCCGACTCGACCCTCGCCACCGCGCCTGGCTGCCGCCGGTCGTGGTCGGGCTCACCGCCACGGTGATCGCCGTCGCGTTCGACTGGGTCCCGTCCGTCTGGTACGACGAAGCCGCGACCGTGGTGTCCGCGACCCGTCCCTGGCCGGCGCTCGCGCGCGAGGTCCAGCACGTCGACGTCGTGCACGCCACCTTCTACGGCCTCATGCACCTGTGGTTCCTCGTCGCGGGATACGCTCCGTTCACGCTCCGGCTGCCGTCCGCGGTCGCGGTCGGTGCGGCGGCGGCGCTCCTCGTCGTGCTCGGCCGGATGCTCGTCGACCTCAGGACCGGCGTGGTTGCGGGCGCCCTCTTCGCACTCCTCCCGCGGGTCACGTGGATGGGCACCGAGGGGCGCTCGTTCGCCCTCGGCACGCTGCTCGCGGTGGCGGCGACCATCCTGTTCCTCGCCGCGCACCGGCGGAACGTCACGGGCCTCCGTTCCTGGCCGTGGTGGGTCGGGTACGTCGCGGTGTCGCTGCTCGGCGGGGCGGTGTTCCTCTATCTCGTGCTCGTGACCGTCGGGCACGGCGTCACGGCGGCGGTCCCACTGGCGCGTCGGGCCGCCCGGACCCGCGGGGCGCAGCGGGCGCTGCGCTGCTGGCTCCTCGCCGCTGCGGTGACGGTCGTGGCCCTCGTGCCGCTGGCCCGGGCCTCCGCGACGCAGTCGGCGCAGATCGACTGGATCCAGCACATCAGCCGCCACACGGTCGAGGAGGTCGTGGTCACCCAGTGGTTCACACTCAACCCCGCGTTCACGGTGTTCGGCTGGCTGCTGGCGGTGGCCGGCGTCGCGGTCGGGCTGACCTGCGCGCGCGGCCGATCCCTGCTCGCGGTCGCGCTGCCGTGGGCGGCGGTGCCGACGGTCGGGCTCATCGCCGCGTCACTCGTGACGAACCCGCTGTACTCCCCGCGCTACGTGTCCTTCGGCGCTCCGGCGGTGGCGCTGTGCATGGCGCTCCCGGTCGCCGCGCTCCCGGACCGGTTCTTCGCCCGGGTCACCGCGGGCGTCCTCCTCCTCGCGGTCGCGCTGACCGCCCCGACGTGGGTCCAGCAGCGGACGGTCACCGCGAAGGACGACTCGGCGTGGAACCAGGTCGCCCGGCTCGTCCGCTCGGAGCGGGCCCACGAACCGGCCGGGCAGGTCGACGCCGTCGTCTACGGGCCGGTCGATCGACACCCCCTCGCGACGTCGCGGATCATCGCCGAGACGTACCCGAGGGCGTTCCGCGGCCTCCGGGACCCGTTGCTCGTCCGCCCGGCCTCCGCGTCGGCGGGGCTGTGGGAGACGCAGCGTCCGATCAGCGACATCGGCCGGACCGCGGACGGCGCACGGGTGGTCTGGTTGCTGACGGGCACGGCCCACGATGAGCGGAGCACCGTCTCGGCGGCCCTGGCCCCCGAGGGCTACCGCGTCGACGGCACCTGGGTCCGGGCGAGCACCGAGGTCGTCCGCTACGTCCGCGCCGTGCGCTGAGCCAGCGGCAACCGCAGGAGGAACACCGTGCCGTCCGCGCCCGTGTGCTCCACCCGCACCTCGCCGCCCGCCCGGACCGCGATGTCCCGCACGAGCGCGAGGCCGATGCCGTAGCCCGACCGGGTCGTACCCGTCGGCCGCGAGCCGGCCGCACGGGCCGCGTTGCCGTGGGCGAACCGGTCGAAGACCCGCCGCGGGGCGATCCCCGTGATCCCCGGGCCCTCGTCACGGACCCGGATGGCGACCCAGCGCTCGGCGCGCTCCGTCGTGACGGTCACGGTCCCGCCCGTCGGCGTGTGCCCGATCGCGTTGTCGACGAGCGCGACGATGCAGCGCCGGAGCTGCGTCGACGGGAGGGACACGACCGCGTCGCTGTCGCCGACGTCGAGGCGCACACCCCGCGCGTCGGCGAGCACGCCCATGTCGTTCGCGGCACCGGCCAACTCGGGTCCGAGCGGTGTCATCGGGTGTTCCCCGGGCCTCCCGGCCGCGACCTCGAGCAGGTCGTTGACGATGTCGATGAGCACGCGGGTGTCCGCCTGGAGCTCCTCGACGATCCCGTGACGCGGATCGTCCGCGTCCATGCGGAGCTCGAGCTGCTGCACGCGCGCGTTGAGCACGGTCAACGGCGTGCGGAGCTCGTGGCTCGCGTCGGCGACGAACGTGCGCTGCATCCGCGACGCCTCCGTGATGGGACGGACCGCCCGCCGGGCGATGATCCACGTCGCGATCCCGGCGAGCACGACCGCGAACCCGCCGACGCCGACCACCGCGATCGTCAGGTCGATCGTGTCGAGGTAGACGTGCACGTCCTCGGGGCCGTGGTACTCGTGCTGCTGCTGCGGGGTCAGCTGCCAGACCACGTACACGACGACGAGCAGGATGATGGACGCCACGAGCGCCGCCGACACGACGGCGACCTGGAGCCCGATGCGGACGGCGGACCGCCGCGAGGCGAGGCGATCCGGGTCCTGGTCGCGTCGGCCGGACACCCGGCCCCGGACCCCGTCGGTGCCGAGCGTGAGCCGATCGACCAGCACCTCGTGCACCGACGACCACCACACGCCCACGGGACCGCTCCTTCCGTCACCTCGACGGTCGACCCGCCGCCCCCAGGATCCACCAAGACGGCGGCGGGGTCGTGCCTACGCCTCGCCCGGCGTCTCCGCGCTCGCCACGAGCGTCGCCCGGCCGAGGATGTGCGACGACATGGTGAACCCGAGGTAGGCGGGCGTGGCGTCGGCCGGCACTCCGATGTCCGCGACGTCGAGCGCGTGCACGACGATGAAGTACCGGTGCGGACCGTGGCCCGCGGGCGGCGCCGCCCCGACGAACTGGGGCGCCCGGGTGTCATTCTGCAGTTGGATCGCGCCGTCCGGGAGGCCCGCCCCGCCCGCAGCCCCCGCTCCGGTCGGCAACGTGGTCACGTCGGCCGGGATGTTCGCCACGGCCCAGTGCCAGAAGCCGGACATCGTCGGGGCGTCCGGGTCGTACATGGTCACCGCGAAGCTCTTCGTGCCCTCGGGAGCGCCACTCCACGTGAGCTGGGGCGAGACGTCCTCGCCACCGGGGACGCCCATCATCCCCGACCACTGCGGGGGCCGGAACTCCTGGCCGTCCTGCACGTCGTCACTCGTGACGGTGAACGCGGGCACCTCGGGCAGGCGTCGGAACGGGTGGTTGTCGGTCATGCTCGTCCTCCTCGGTGGGCGGTCGGCCCGCCCCGTGATCGATCATGCCGCGCGGGCCCGAGCCGCGTCCGCGTCCGCGGTCGCATCCGCGGTGCCGTCCTGGTCCGCGTGCCGGTCCGCGTCGGCGTCCCGTCCGCGGTCAGCGCAGCCGGGGCTGCGCCGAGGCGAGCCGCTCCCAGGACCGCTCCCGGGCCTCCCGGTCGAGCGACGCGTGGTGCAGGACGGCGGCGCGTTCGTGGAGGACCCGAGGTGCGGGGGTCGTCACGGCGACGCGTGCGAGACGGCGTGCGCGGCGATCCGCGCGGGCGGTGCTCCAGTGGACGAGCCCGAGCCCGATGCGGTGGGCGGCTCGTTCGACCGGGTGGACGGACGTGACGGGCACGGTCGCGTTCATGGTCACTCCTTGGGGACGTCGAGGACGGGGAACAGGTTGTAGTTGACGAACACCCGACGCGCAGCCGGGTCGGGGTGGCGCGAGGCCGGGTCGTTCGCGCGGAGGTACCGACCGATGAGGTCGTTGATCCCCCGGTCGAGCTCGGCGAGTTCGTCCGGGGTCATGAGGAGCCAGGCGGTCGAGAAGTCACTGACCTCGCGCCAGGCCTCGGGCAGGTCGTCCGACGAGGCGAGGGCGTCGCGGATGAACTCGGCCGTCGTGTCCTGGAAGCTCATGCTCGCGAGCACCGTGGCCGTGCGCTCCGCCCGGCTCTGGTCGGTTCCGTGGTCGCCGAACTCGAGCGGGCCGGCGTAGCGCCGCCACCAGCGGTCACGGCCGCTGCCGAGTTCGGGTGCCTCCTCGACGATGCCGTGCTTGGCGAGCTGGCGCAGGTGATAGCTCGTGGACCCGGAGGACTCGCCGATCCGGGCACCGAGCGCGGTGGCCGTGGCCGGGCCGTGCGAGGCGAGCTCGTTGAGCAGCCGGGTCCGCACGGGGTGCGCGAGGGCCTTGAGGGCCTCGACCCGCAGGACGCGGGGCTCGGGGGTGTTCGTCGCCATGACTCCGAAGATACCTTTGCAAAGTGCTCTTTGCAATGGTTTCTTTGCAGTGGCTCCTTTGCGGTGGTGTCGTTGCGGTCAGCCCAGTCGGGTTCCGGATGCTCCGGCACGGGCCGATGCAGCCACCTGCACGACCGCGGCGATGACGATCCCCGTCGCCATCACGGCCCCCATCGCGACCGCCGTCCCCCCGAACCACCCGGCCAGCGGTGTGCCGAGGCCGCCGAGCCCGAAGCTGATGCCACCCTGCAGCGCCGCGGCGGTACCGGGCAAGGCCGCGCCGAGGGCCTGCGTCCGCGTCGTGGACCCGGTGATCACGAAGCCCCAGGCACCCGTCACCACCGCCAGGCAGACCCAGACCGCGATCGGCCCGAGGCCTGCGAGTGCACTGACGAGCACACCGACCGCGCCGAGGGCACCGACCACGAGTCCCGTCGTCAGGAGCGCGTCCTCGCTGCAGCGTCGGACGAGCCGCCGGAACGCCAGGGTGGTGAGGATCATGCAGCTGGCGTCGACGGCGAAGACGACGGTGTACCCGGTCTCGCTGAACCCGAACTCGGACTGGAACACGAACGAGCTCGTGGAGATGTAGGCGAAGAAGCCGATCGTCGCGACGCACGAGGACACGAGGTACCAGTCGAAGCGCGGGATGGCCAGCAACGTCCCCATCCGGCGGAGGTTCGCGCCGAGACCGATTCCCGACGACCGGTCCTGCGGCGCGAGGGTCTCGGGGATGCGGACGAGCACGATCGCGAAGAGGACGAGGCCGAGCACCCCGAGCGCGACGAACATGATCCGCCAGTCACCGACGAGCAGGAGTGCGCCACCGGCCAGGGGCGCGACGACCGGTCCCACGGCGTTGATCGCGGCGAGCGCCGCGTAGATGCGTGGACGGTCGGCAGGAGACGCGGCGTCGGTGACCACCGCGCGCCCCGCGACCGCGCCGGCGGCACCACCCAGGCCCTCGACCACGCGCGCGATCACGAACACGGCGTTGTCCGGGGCGACGGCGCAGGCGAACGACGCCACCGCGAACAGGGCGGTCCCGCCCAGGAGGATGGACCGGCGCCCCACTGAGTCGCTGAGCGGTCCCACGAGGATCTGACCGACCGCGAACGCGACCAGGAACGCCGTGAGCGACACCTGCACGGCACTCGTGGAGGTCCCGAAGTCCCTCGCGAGCGCAGGCAGCGCGGGGATGTACATGTCCGTCGCGAACGGCGAGATGCCGACGATGACGGCCAGGGGCACGATCGGCGGGAGGGGACGGGAAACCATACGGCGGATGGTATTCCGTCGGTGGGGTGCGGTCCGGGCGAGCGGGGCGCGATGGGGACCGGGTCCGCGGCGGGTGCGGCGCGGTCCCGGTGTGTGGCGGGTGCGGCGCGGTCCCGGTATGCGGCGGGTGCGGTGCTCCGGCCGGGGTCAGGACCCCGCTTCGATGTCGAACACGACCAGGTCGGCGCTCGCCCCGCCGAGGAACGCGGCGACCGGCTGGTGGTCGGGGTGCGGCAGGTAGCCGTCGAGCGCGGCGCGGTCCCGGAACCGGACGACGAGCATCCAGTCGAACCGCCCCTCGAGCCCTTCGCTGCTCACGCTGGGCCCGGCATCGACCGACGTCACCCCGTCGATGCCGGGGAGGTGCTGCCGGACGAGCTCCGCGGCGCGCTGTTCGGAGGACGCGTGGTCCCCGCTCCACTGGACGAGGACGACGTGGACGATCTCAGACATGGGTCGAGGCTACGGCGTCGGGGCTCCGACGCCCGGCCGGCACCGCAGCATCCTGTTGTGTGCGAACAGGGGTGTTCGATGCGGCACGCAGCGGAGCCAGCAACCGCTCAGACGGCCGCAGCCCGGCCCTCGGCCGATGGGCGCCTCGCCGCGGCGTCGGCGTACCGGCGGGCGTGACGGAGTCCGAGCAGTGCCAGCACCGCCATCACGACGGCGCCGGCGTACGCGACGACCGCGCCGATGAGCGCGAGCGTGGCCATGGTGTCGAACGCGTACGCGTTGAGGAGCAGGCCGCGGAGGGTCTCGCCGCGGAACACCGTGTCGACCTCGGCGGCGAGTGCGGCGTCCTTCGGGTGCGCCTGCGCCTCGGCGGACAGTTCGGAGTACGTCTTCCCGCCGGTCATCTCCCGCAGGTGGACCGCGATGTAGTGGTCGGCCCAGGCTTTCGCCTGTGCGCCGGTCTCGAGCTGCTGTCCGGCGTAGCGGTTGAGGTACGGACCGATGTCCTTGCTCTTCAGCGCGTCGCTGCCCTTCGCCGGGAACTGGATCTTCTCGGCGACGAGCTGGTCCCGCACCTGGTCGTGCACGTACACGTGCGCCCAGGTCATGAGGACACCCGCCAGGAGCAGGACGAGGGCGATGACCGCGCCGCTCGCGGAGAGGAGTCGGTCGAGTACGGTGCGGTTCACGGTTCTTGCCTTCCGTCGGTGTGCTGCCCGCTGTCACTGCCGCCGCGGCGCTGGGCCGCCAGCCGGTGCTCCGCGCGCTCGCGCGCGTCGCGCTTCAGGCGCTCCCACTCGTCGGTGGGGAGTCGTCGGACCTCGTCGCGCTCGGGCATGGAACCAGGGTCCCGCCAGGACCGGCTGGTGCAGGAGGGCATTTGGTCCCGACCGCGTCGGGACGACCGGGAGGCCCGGGACGGTCAGCCGCGCCGGACGCCGTAGACGGCCGCTTGCGTCCGACTCTCGAGATGCAGCTTGCCGAGCAGGACGGTCACGTTGTTCTTCACGGTCTTCTCGGCGATGTGGAGTCGTTCGCCGATCTGCCGGTTCGTCAGGCCCTCGACGATGAGGTCGAGGATCTGCTGCTCACGCCGGGTGAGTCCCGCGTCGGAGCCGGGGCTCGCGGGGACGACCGCGGAGCGCACGCGCCGTCCCGCGTCGGCCGGGAAGAGGGTCTCACCCGAGGCGGCACGGCGGATCGCCTCGACGAGTTTGTTCCCACGGATGTCCTTGAGAACGGACCCGCTCGCTCCGGCGAGGACCGCGGCCGTCGTCGCCTCGTCGTCGTCGTAGGCGGTGAGCATGAGGCACGGGAGGTCCGGATTGGCCGAGCGCACCGTCCGGCACAGGTCGATGCCGCTGCCGTCCGGCAGGCGGACGTCGAGCACGGCGATGTCCGGCCGGGTCGCGGCGATACGCGGGACGGCCCGGCCGATGCTCTCGGCCTCGCCCACCACCTCGAGGTCGGGCTGCGCGTCGATGATCCGCGCCACGCCCTGCCGGACGAGTTCGTGGTCGTCGACGAGGAACACGCGGATCGTCATGCTGCCTCCCCCTCGATCACCGGGACCCGCCAGGTCATCGTGGTGCCGCCTCCGTCGCGGCCGTCGAGCGCGTAGTGGCCGCCGCGGGCGGCAGCCCGTGCGGCGAGGTTCGCGGTGCCGCTCGCCCGGCCCGGGCGGCCGAGCCCGCGGCCGTCGTCCTCGACGAGCACGGTCAGGTGGTCGTCCTCGAGCAGCACGCGGACGTCGGTCGTGGAGGCGCGCGCGTGGCGCCCGACGTTCGTCAGCGATTCCCGGACGACCGCGACGACGTCGTCGGCGAGTTCGTCCGGGACGAGCGCGTCCACCGGCCCACCGAAGGTGACGCTCGGCGGCCCGGCGAGCATGGGCGTGACCTCGGCGATCGTGTCGAGGACGCGGTGCCGGATGGTGGTCGGGGCCGTGCGGGGCGGTGTCTTCAGCGCGAACACCGCCGTGCGGATCTCGGCGATCGCGGTGTCGATGGCGTCGATCTGGTCCGCGAACTCCTGACGGACGGTCGCGGGGACCGCGGGCTCGAGGCTCTGGAGCGTCAGGCCCGCCGCGAACAGCCGCTGGATGACGTGGTCGTGGAGGTCACGCGCGATCCGACTCCGGTCCTCGATGCGCTGGAGCTCCTGCCGGTCGAGCCGTCCGCGGGCGAGCTCGAGCGCCACGCTGGCCTGCGCCGCGAACTCCGACGCCAGGTCGAGTTCGGAGCTGGCGAACGGCGGGCGTCCTGCTCGACGCGCGAGCAGGAGCGTTCCGTGCGGGGCGGCCGTCGCGGCGAACGGCACCGCGGCGGCCCATCGGAGTCCGTCCGGCCAGTCGACGGAGTCCTCGCGGAGGTCGCCCGTGGTGACGTGCCCGCTCTCGATGGACCGGCCGGCGATCGTGTCGTCGGCGTCCTCGATCACCGCTCCGAGATCGTGTGCGTCGACCCCGCGGGCGCCGTCGACGCGGAAGCCCGTGTTGTCCGGGACCAGCACGCAGGCGAGATCGGCGTCGACCAGCGGGGCGACGCGGTCCACGACGACGCCGAGGCCGTCGACGGCATCGGACGACAGCAGCGCGGTCGTCACGTCGGCGAGCGCCACCGACCACCGCTGGCGGCGTCGGGACTCGTCGAAGAGGCGCGCGTGGTCGATGGCCGCGCCGGCGGTGGCGGCCAGGGAGGCCACGAGTTCCTCGTCCTCCTCGCTGAACACGCCGGACTCCCGCGTCAGGTACAGGTTGCCGAACAGCTCGTCCCGCACGCGGATCGGCACCCCGAGGAACGCCTCCATCGGCGGGTGGTGCTCGGGGAACCCGGCTGCTCGGGGATCCGCTGCGAGGTGCTCGAGCCGGGTCGGGGTCGTGGTGGTCAGGATCGCGCCGAGCAGCCCCCGGCCGCGGGGGAGGTCCCCGATCGCGGCGACCTCCGCGTCGGACATCCCGACGTGGACGAACTGCTCGAGGGTGCCGTCGGGGGCGATCACCCCGAGCGCGCCGTAGCGGGCGCCGGCGAGTTCGACCGCGGCCTCGACGATGCGCCGGAGCACGACGGGCAGGTCGAGCTCCTCGACCACGAGCCGGTTCGCGCGGAGGAGCTGCCGGAGACGCCCCTGGGTCGCGAGGACCTCGTTCGCGCGATCGACGAGGTCGCCGATGGTGCGCTCGAGTGCCGTCCGCGGCGCGTTCGGGAACTCGAGTCGGTCCTGCTCCTGCCCCACGCCGGTCCTCTCGCTCGCCCCCCCTCACCCTACGGGGCGGCGCAGCCGCGGGAGCCGGGACCTTGGTCTCTGGGTCCGGTCCGCCACAGCATGGACCATCGAGGAGGAGGCGGCACATGGGTGAGCGGTACATCGTCGGGTTCGACGACTCGCGGCCGAGTCGACGCGCATTGGACTGGGCGCTCGACCGCGCCGAGCGAGACCACGGGTCCGTCGTGCTCGCCCACGTCCGCACGGTTCCGGACGGCCCACCCTCCGACCCGGACCTGGAGGCCGCGGTCACCCGTGCTCGCACCCGCCGTCGCGACGTCGGGGTGTCGCTGCTGCGGATCGACGGGGACGACGTCGTGGCCGCCCTGCTCGGGGTAGCCGAGGACGAGGACCTCCTCGTGGTGGGCACGCACAAGACGGGTCACCTGCACGGCCGGGCGCTCGGCACGCGGGCGCTCGCCCTCGCGGCTGGCGCGCGCTGTTCGGTCGTCGTCGTCCCGGACACGGACCTGCGGTTCCGTCGCGGTGTCGTCGCGGGCGTCGGCGGCGGTGCAGGGGCGGCGCACGTGTGCGAGACCGCGGCCAGGGAGGCCGAACACCGTGAGGAGGAACTCGTGCTCGTCCGGGCGCTCGAACCCGACGGCTCCGGCGACGACGGCACCCCGCTCGGCACCACCGGCGGACGCGTCCAGGACGCCCACCCGCTCCTCGAGGTGTCCGCGCGCACCGCTTCCCGTCCAGCGGCGCCCATGCTGCTCGATGTCGCGCTGGGGCACGCGCTCCTCGTCATCGGCGCGCGCCATCCGGCCCAGGCGCGGGCCGGGTACGTCGGCGCGGTGCTCCACGACGTGCTCATCAACCTGACCGCACCCGTGCTCGTGACCCGCCACCGCGACCTCGTCGCGACCGCGGCAGCGAGTGGTGCGGCCACTCGACCGGACCCCATCGAGGAGAACGCATGACCGACACGACCATCAGCAGGACCGACACCACGGCGACCGAGGTCGCCTTCCGGCGCGGCAACGGAGCGGAGGTGGACGAGCCCACGATCGACCGCCTCGACGCGTGGTGGCGGACCGCCAACTACCTCTCCGTCGGGCAGATCTACCTGCTCGACAACCCGCTGCTCCGACGGCCGCTCACCCGTGACGACGTCAAACCGCGCCTCCTCGGTCACTGGGGAACCACCCCCGGACTCAACTTCGTCTACGCCCACCTGAACCGGGCCATCCAGGAACGCGATCTCGACACGCTGTACGTCACGGGGCCGGGGCACGGCGGCCCGGGCATGGTGGCGAACGCATACCTCGACGGCACCTACACCGAGGTCTACCCACGGATCGGGCAGGACGAGGACGGCGTCCGGCGCCTGTTCCGTCAGTTCTCCTTCCCCGGCGGCATCCCGAGCCACGCGGCACCCGAGACCCCGGGCTCGATCCACGAGGGCGGGGAACTCGGCTACGCCCTGTCACACGCGTACGGCGCCGCCTTCGACAACCCGGACCTCCTCGTCGCCGCGGTCGTCGGCGACGGCGAGGCCGAGACCGGCCCCCTGGCGACCAGCTGGCACTCCAACAAGTTCATCGACCCGCTGCACGACGGCGTCGTGCTCCCGATCCTGCACCTCAACGGGTACAAGATCGCGAATCCGACCGTGCTCGCCCGGATCCCCGAGGAGGAGCTGCTGTCGCTCATGCGCGGGTACGGCCACACCCCCTACGTCGTGTCCGGCGGGTTCGACGGCGAGGACCCGCGGGCGGTCCACCGCCGGATGGCGGAGACCCTCGACCGGGTCCTCGACCACGTCGCCGAGATCAAGGCCGCAGCCGCCGCGGGCACCCTGGAGGGCCGCCCCGCCTGGCCGATGATCGTCCTGCGCACACCGAAGGGCTGGACGTGCCCCGCCGAGATCGACGGCAAGCCCGCCGAGGGCAGCTGGCGTGCCCACCAGGTGCCGCTCGCGAGCGCCCGGGACACCGAGGAACACCTGCAGGTGCTCGAGGGCTGGCTCCGCTCCTACCGACCCGAGGAGCTGTTCGACGACGAGGGCCGGCCCGTCGCACTCGCGACGGCGCTCGCCCCGACCGGCGACCGGCGGATGAGCGCCAACCCCGTCGCGAACGGCGGGCTGCTCAAGCGGGACCTCGTGTTGCCCGACTTCCGCGACTACGCGGTCGACGTCCCCGCGCACGGCGGCTCCATCGACGAGTCCACCCGGGTCCTCGGTCGGTGGCTCGCCGACGTCGTCCTCGCGAATCCGGACACGTTCCGGATCTTCGGCCCCGACGAGACCGCGTCGAACCGCCTGAACGCCGTGCTCGACGTGACCGACAAGCAGTGGGACGCCGAGGTGGTGCCGTCGGACGAGCACCTGGCGCGCGCGGGCCGCGTCATGGAGATGCTGAGCGAGCACCAGTGCCAGGGGTGGCTCGAGGGCTACCTGCTGACCGGACGGCACGGACTGTTCACCAGCTACGAGGCCTTCATCCACATCGTCGACTCGATGCTCAACCAGCACGCGAAGTGGCTCAAGGTGAGCAAGACCATCCCGTGGCGGCGGCCGATCGCGTCGCTCAACTATCTGCTGTCGTCGCACGTGTGGCGCCAGGACCACAACGGGCTGTCGCACCAGGACCCGGGTTTCATCGACCACGTCGTCAACAAGAAGCCAGACATCGTTCGGGTGTACCTGCCGTTCGACGCCAACACGTTGCTCTCGACGTACGACCACTGCCTCCGGAGCGTCGACTACGTCAACGTCGTCGTGGCGGGCAAGCAGCCGACGTTCAACTGGCTCCCCATGGACGAGGCGATCGCGCACATGACCCGCGGCCTCGGCATCTTCGACTGGGCCGGCACCGAGGTCGACGGCGAGGAGCCCGACGTGGTCCTCGCGTGCGCCGGCGACGTCCCGACGCTCGAGACCCTGGCGGCCGCGTCGATCCTCCGCCGCGAGGTCCCGTCGCTCCGGGTCCGGGTCGTCAACGTCGTCGACCTCATGCGGTTGGTGAGCGAGGGCGAGCACCCGCACGGGTTGTCCGACGCCGAGTTCGACGCCGTGTTCACCCCCGACAAGCCGGTCGTCTTCGCCTACCACGGGTACCCGTGGCTCATCCACCGACTGACGTACCGCCGACACGGCAGCGGCAACCTGCACGTCCGCGGCTACACGGAGGAGGGCACGACGACGACGCCCTTCGACATGGTCATGCTCAACGACATGGACCGGTACCACCTCGTCATCGACGTGCTCGACCGCGTTCCCGGGCTCGCGTCCCGCTCAGCCGGACTCCGTCAGCGCATGCAGGACGCCCGCATGGCTGCCCGCGCCTGGACCCGGGAGCACGGGGAGGACATCCCCGAGGTCGCCGACTGGACCTGGACCGACGACGGTGACGCGCACCACGACGCCGCCGCGGTCCGTTCGGCGAACGTCGGTGTCGACACCGTCTCGGCCACTGCTGCCACGGGTGGTGACAACGAGTGAGCGAGCACCGGAACGACCCCGAGCCCGTCCCGACCCGCACCTCCGACCGGCCCGGCGCCCACGCGTCGACCGCACCGGTCGAGGAGCTCGTCCTGGTCCTCGATCCGGACCAGTGCTGGACCCGACTGCGCGACGCGAGCACCGGGCGGGTGGCGTTCCGCACCGACGAGAGCATCGAGATCCTGCCCGTCAACCACCTCTCCGACGACCGCCAGATCGTCTTCGCGACCTCGAGCCACGCGATCCTCGCCGCCGTGGCCGACCGACGTGAACTCGTCTTCGAGGTCGACCACCACGACGGGTGGACCGCCTGGAGCGTCGTCGTCCGCGGGCCAGCCCACACGACCCAGGCGAACGACGGCACGGCGGGGCGACTCCGGTCGATGCTGCCCACGCCGAAGATCGCGACGGTGGTCATCGAACCGACGACCGTCACCGGGCGCCTGTTCGACCGGGCCGCGCCCTGACGCGGACGCTGCGGTCAGCGCGCGCGGCCACTGCGGTCAGCGCGCGCTCATTTGCCCGCGCCCATGGTGAGCCCGGCGACGAGCTGCCGCCGCGCGAGAAGGTACAGCACCAGGATCGGCAGCGCCGAGAGCACGACCGCCGCGAGCGTCGCCGGCACGTTGATGCTGAACTGCCCCTGGAAGTTCCACAGCGCGAGCGGCAGGACGCGCTTGTCGTCGCTCTGCGTCAGCACGAGGGGCAGCAGGAACCCGTTCCAGACCTGGAGCGCGTCGTAGATCGCGACCGTCGCGATGGACGACCGCGAGAGCGGGAGCACGAGGCGCCACAGGATGGCCCACTGCCCCGCACCGTCGACCCGCATCGCCTCGAACAGCTCCCCCGGGATGTCGCGGATGAAGTTGACGAGGATGAGGACCGTGATCGGGATCGCGAAGGCGATCGACGGCAGGATCACCGCGGCGAGCGTGTCGTACAGGCCGACGCGGCCGAGTACGAAGAACAGCGGGATGACGGTCGCCTGCAGCGGGATCGCCAGGCCCAGGAGGAACAGCGAGTAGGTGCTCCGGACGATCCACCGCCGCGAGCGCACGATCGCGTAGGCCGCGAGCAGGCAGACGGCGGTCGTCACGACGACGGTGACGAGCGAGACGATCACGCTGTTCGCGAAGTAGACGCCGAAGCCGGACTGCAGCACGAGCGCGTAGCTCGCCAGGGTCGGGTGCGTCGGCGGCGCGAGGGGGTTCCGCGTGTAGTACGAGCCCTGCGCGGTGATGCTCGTGATCACGACGTAGTAGATCGGCAGGAGCACGACGGCGAGCCAGACCCAGGCCGCGACCGCGCCGACGACGTTCCGGTTGGCCCGTGTGCGCCGTGGCCGACCGGCGCCGTTCGTGCGGGTCGTGGTGGATCCGCCCACGGCGGTGTCCCGGACGCTTGCGATCGCCATCAGGCGCCTTCCTGCTCGCTGGTCATGCGGTTGAACCCGCTGAACCGGGTGAGTGCGAGCGCGATGACCAATCCGATGACGACGAGGATGACGGCGAGCACGCTCGCGTCGCCGAGGTCGCTGGCGGAGAAGCCGGTCAGGTACATGTCGAGTGGGAGGATCCGGGTCGCGTACCCGGGGCCGCCCTGCGTGAGGACGTACACGATGTCGAAGTAGGTCAGGGACCCGACGATCATGAGCGTCGAGGACGTGATGATCGTGTTCCGGAGCTGCGGCAGCGTGATGCTGAAGAACTGGCGGACCCGTCCGGCCCCGTCGATCTGCGACGCCTCGTAGAGGGACGCCGGGATCTGGCGCGCGCCGGCTTGGTACAGCAGCGAGTGGAACGGGATGAACTGCCACGCGATGACGAAGATCACCACGTACAGCGCCGTGGCGGGGCTGCCGAGCCAGTCCTTCGACAGCGCGGGCAACCCGAACGCGTGACCGACGCCGTAGTTCGGGTCGAGCAGCGCCTTGAACGCGATCGCGATCGCGGCCGACGACAGGATCAGGGGCAGGAAGTACAGCGCGGCGAGGACGGCGCGGTACCGCTGCTTGCCCGACACGAAGACCCCGACGAGGATGCTCATCGGCGTCTGGATCACCCACGAGATCACGATCACCTGCAGCGTGAGCCACAGCGCGTGGTAGGTCAGTGGATCGCCGAGCTGGCTGATCCAGTTGCGGATCCCGTTGAACACGGGAGCGGTGAGGCCGTCCCAACTCGTGAAGCTGAGTCCCAGCGCGATCACCAGCGGGATGATCGCGAACGCCAGGAACATCGCGAGTGCGGGGATGACGAACCAACTGCTCGGGGCCGATCCGTCGATGACGGCCCCACCGTTCCGTGTGCGCATGCCTACTTGCCGATGGTCGTGTTCATGTGGTCGGAGAACTGCTTCGGCGTCTCCGACTGGTTGAAGAGCAGGTCGAGCTGGGTCCAGAACTCCGTCGAGGCGGCGGGGCTGAGCGCGAGGTCCCAGGACTGCTGGAAGTGCGGCGCGTCCGTGATCATCTGCTCCGCCTGCTTGGCGAAGTCGCCCTTGAGCTTCGACGACACCCCGGTGACCGGCGGGATCTGCCCCTGCCCGATCATCGTGTTCACGTACGAGTCGCTCCAGACGCTCTTGGTCACGTACTGCAGCGCGGCCTTCGTCTGGGCGGCGGACGCCTTGGACGACACCGACCAGTAGACCGAGGGGTTGCCCGCGATGTCCTCCGGGTCGCCCTTGCCGCCGGAGACCGCGGGGAACGGTGCGACCTCGAGCTTGCCGCTCTTGACGAAGTTCGGGTCGATCGACGAGATACCCGAGTAGGCCCACGTGCCCTGGAGGAGGAAGCCCGCGCGGCCCGTCACCATGAGCGCGAGGTCGGCGTTCGTGTCGGCGGACACCGACGCGAACCCGTCCGCGAAGCCCCCGGCCTTGATGAGCTGCTGGATCATCGTCGTGGCCTGGATCACGGCGGGGTCGGACCAGGCGTTCGGCTTGTTGTCGAGGATCGCCTGGAACGGAGCAGGGCCGCCGATCCGGTCCACGAGGTACTCGATGTACATGAGGTACGGCCACTTGCTCTGACCACCGAGCGAGATCGGGGCCACCCCGGCCGCGCGGAGCTTCTTGACGTCCTTGAGCAGGTCGTCCCAGGTGGCCGGAGCCTCGCTGATGCCGGCCTTCTGCAGCACGTCCTTGTTCATGTACAGGACCACGGGCGCGGTGGAACTCGCGGGGATCGCGTAGGTCTTGCCGTTCACCTTGCCGGTGTCCGCGATCGAGGGGACGATCTTGTGGGTGAAGGACGTGTCCGACTTGAGGTCGCTGCTGAGGTCCTTGACGAGCCCGGCCTTGACGTACGACTTGAGCGTGCCGCCGCCCCAGTTGTAGACGAGCGTGGGTGCCTGCGGCGAGTTGATCGCGGTGCGGATCTTGTCCTTGAAGTCGTTCGTGCCGAAGTACGAGTCGGTGATCTTCTGGTCGGGGTGCGCCTTGTTCCACGTCGCGATGGACGGCTGGATGTTCGGCTTGTCGGCGGTGGTGCTCCAGGCCGTGATGGCGCTGCTGGACGAGCCGCTGCCGCCGGCGCTGCACGCGGCGAGGGAGATCGCGACGGCTGCCGCGGCGACGGTGGCGGCGGTCCGGCGGATCAGTCGTCCGCGGGTGATCGGCCGCGACGATGCGGGGATCTTCATGGGGGTACTCCTCAGGAGTCTCGGGATGGTGTGTTGCGGGGACGTCCGGATGGACGGGCCGAGGCCACGAAACGGGCGACGGGAGATCAGGGGACGACGACGGCCTTGAGCGTGTCGGGGCGCGTCGCCGCGTCGAGCGCGGCCTCGACCTCGTCGAGGCCGAACCGACCGGTGACGAGTGCGTCCACGTCGACGAGCCCGGCTGCGATGAGCCGGATGGCGATCGGCCACGTGTTCGCGTACCGGAACACCCCGGTGACGACGAGCTCGCGGTTCTGGATGCGGGACACGGGGAGCCGGATCTCGTCGGCGCCCATGCCGACGAGGACGACACGACCTGCGGGAGCGACGGCGTGGATGCCGGCGCGGACGGCGGGTTCGGCGCCGGACGCATCGATGAAGGCGTCGACCTCGTAGTCGGCGGTCGCGACGTCGACGACCATCGGGTCGACGACCTCCGTCGCGCCGAAGCGGAGTGCGACCTCCCGGCGTTCGGCCACCGGGTCGCTGACGATGATCCGCGTCGCGCCGAACGCGCGGGCGACCTGCGCGGCGATGACACCGATCGGCCCGGCCCCGGCGATGAACACCGAGCTCCCGGGCGCGGTCTGCGCCTTCTGGTTGGCCCAGATGCCGACGCTGAGCGGCTCGCAGAGCGCCGCGGCCTCGATCGACATCGTGTCCGGGATCGGATGGGCGTAATCGGTCTGGATGGCGGCGTACTCCGCGAACGCGCCGTCGATCGGCGGCGTCGCGTAGAACTCCATCGAGGTGCAGAGGTTGTAGCGGCCGTGCTTGCACTGGTCGCAGTGTCGGCAGGCGCGCTGCGGCTCGATCGACACGCGCTCGCCGACGCGGTCCGGTGAGACCGCGGCCCCGACGGCGACGATCGTGCCCGCCGACTCGTGCCCGAGGATCATCGGCTGCTCGACGACGAACGAGCCGATGCGGCCCTCGTGGAAGTAGTGGACATCCGAGCCGCAGACGCCGACGGCGGCGATCCGGACCAGGACCTGGTCGGGATCGAGTCGGGGCACCGGCACGGTGTCGACACGGACGTCGCCGGGGGCGTGCAGGACGCTCGCCCGCATGTGCTCCGCGACGGAGGCGGATGGTGCAGTCATGTGGACCTCTCCGGCCGCGCCATCGCGGCTCCTCGGACCCTCACAGCATCGATGCTGAGTGGTAACGGTTCCAACAATGCGCACGCGCGTCGAGGGTTGTCAACTCCTCTGGCCAAGAAATATGGCGGAATCGGGCCTCCGAGCCCGCCACCATTGACAGCGCCAGCGCGTTCCTCCTACTGTTCGATGTGGAAACGGTTCCACTTTCTGTTGCCTGCCCGAGGAGGGACGCGATGCCACGCAACGCCGCTGCCCCCGCTCGGGACGTCGTCCCTGTCGCTCTGCGCTATGCAGGGCACGCGGCGAGCGCCGCGTCAGGGAGGAGCGACGGATGACCGACAGCACGCAACGCCCCAAGCGGGGCCAGGTCACGATGCGCGAGGTCGCCGAGGCGGCCGGCGTCGGCATGGGCACGGTGTCGCGGGTCTTCTCGAACGTCGGAGCGGTCGCCCCGGCCACGCGCCAGCGGGTGGAGGCGGCGGCCAAGGACCTGCATTACCGTCCGAGCGCGCTCGGTCGGGACCTGAAACGACGGACGACGAACAACATCGGCCTCATCGTCACCGACATCTCGAACAACTTCTACGGGGAGTTCGCCCAGGGGGTCCTCGCGAGCGCCAAGGAGCTCGGACGCCACGTGATCCTCTGCGCGAGCGGCGAGGACCCGGCGACCGAGCGGGAGTACATCGACCTGCTCGTCGAGCAACGCGTGGACGGGATCATCGCCTTCCCCACGGGGAGCAACCTCGACGCGTGGGAGACCGCGCGGGCGATCGGCATCAACGTGCTGTTCGCCGACCGGACGATGGCCGACCTCGACGTGCCGTCCATCCTGGCGGACAACCTCGGGGGCGCCCGCCGACTGACGGAGTACCTCCTCGCCCTGGGGCACGAGCGGATCGGGTACCTCGGTGGGCCTTCCCAACTCACGACGGGCAGCCAGCGCGAGGCGGGGTACCGGCTCGCCCACGAGCAGGCGGGCGTCCCCGTGATCGACGAACTCGTCGTGCGCACCCGGTTCACCCGGGACACCGCCTACGCGAGCGCGATCCGCCTCCTCGACTCGGCGGTGCCGCCGACCGCGCTCCTCGCCTCGAACAACATCCTCGGCGAGGCGGTGCTGGCCGCGGTCCGCGACCGCGGTCTCCGCGTGCCCGAGGACCTCTCGCTGGTCATGTTCGACGACGTGCCGTGGGCGCGCCTCGTCGACCCGGCGATCACCGTCGCGGCGCAGCCGGCCTGGGGCATGGGCCAGTCGGCGGCGCGGATGGTGCTCACACTCGACGACGACACGCGGTCCCAGGTGGTCCCGGTCGACGTGGTCATCCGGCGCAGCGCCGCTGCCCGGTTCATGGACACTCCCGTCATCGGGAGCTGACCGACGGGTCGGACCCGTCACGTGCCCACGACGCTGTGGGAGGAAGAGCGACACATGGAACGCGGTATCTACTTCGACGGCTGGTACCCGAACGAGCACTGCTACCACCCGAGCATGCCCCCGCGGCGGCTCACGATGGCGGACGACGTCGTCGAGATGGGTGGGACGATGCTCGTCTGGGCCGGCCTCGGCGGCGGCGTGATCAGCCTCCCGTACCTGGAGGACGAGGCGTTCGGGCCGATCCCGCAGCGGTTCCGCCAGCACGGCTACGTCAACGAGTCGGAGTTCATCGCGTACACGAAGGAGCGCGGCGTCGACCTGTTCGGCATCGTGTTCGAGGCGCAGGCGTGGGAGTTCCCCGCCGAGGTCGAGGACGGTCGCGTGCTGGCCCAGAACCAGCTGCGGGACGTCGGCACGCGCACGACGATGGGCCTCCGCGAGTTCTCGACCGACACCGGACCGGCCGACTGGAAGCCGTTCCGCCACTACTTCCCCGACGGCCTCGTCAACAGCGACGGCGACCAGGTCACCGACCTGTGGGAGGAGGTCGTGTCCCGCGACCTCGAGGGCCGCCCCCTGCACGCCCACTGGGTGGAGGTCGACGGCACGGGCCAGTCCTGCTACCTCGCCGACCGGAACAACCCGGTCTGGCGCGAGTACCTCAAGGCGGTCGTCCGCATCCAGATCGACGCCGGGGCGCCCGGGGTCCAGCTCGACGAGACCGACGTGCCGCTGCTCGCCCTGCGCTACGGCGGCTGCTTCTGCAAGGACTGCGTCAAGGGGTTCCGGGCGTACCTGCAGACCCTCGACACACCCCCGACGGAACTCGCCGGGGTCGACCTCGCCACGTTCGACTACCGGCAGTGGCTGCTCGACCAGGGGTACCGGACGGGCACCGCCCCGCAGACGTACCCGCTGTACGCCGAGTACTGCCGCTTCCTGCAGATCGCGATCACCGAGACGTTCCACGAGGTCGCCTCGTACGTGAAGGAGTACGCGGCGTCGCAGGGCAAGCAGGTCCGCGTCGCCGGCAACTTCTACGACTGCGCGCCGTTCTACGAGGCGATGGTCGACGACGTCGACGTGCTCGTCACCGAGATGCGCGAGACGAAGTACCAGCAGCCCTGGTACTTCCGCCACGGCGTCGGGATGAGCCGCGGACGTCCGCTCGTCGCGGTCGAGAACCCGTACGGCGGCATCACCGAGGACCTGCTCCGCCGCATCCAGCGAGGACGCGCCCACGACCTGTTCCGCCTGTCGATCTTTGAGGCGAACGCGATGGGCGCGAACATGTCCCTGCCGTACGGCTCGTGGCTCGGGACCGAGGTGAAGGACTCCTACTGGGTGCCGAAGGACCTGGCGGTCGAGACCGGTCAGGCGCTCGTCGGTCTCGACGCCGTCACGTCGAACGTCTCCGTGCACAGCACCGCCGTCGTGTACTCCGTCCCCAGTGTCATGCGGGCGATGATGGACTCGGACATGTTCAGCGACGACGGCCGCTGGTTCGAGCCCGTCGAGGCGGTCGACGCGCGCGCCTCCTCGTACTGGGAGACCATCGAGTGCCTGAGCCGGTCCGGCCGCACCTTCGACGCGATCGTCCTGCCGGACGAGGGCCTCCGCCAGGACGACACGGTGGCAGCGACCTTCGCCCCGTACGCGACCGTGGTCGTACCGGACGCGTGGAACATGAGCGCCCGCCAGCACGAGGCGCTCCTCGGCTATCTCGACCAGGGTGGACGCGTCGTGGTCAACGGCGCCTACGGCACCGAGTTGCCGGCGGTCGACCGGGAGGCCCTGCTCACCCACGCCGGGACGAACCACCTCGACGACGTGCGCGCGATCCCCGACCTGGTACCGCAGGACGTCCTCGGCGAGTTCGATGAGGCGATGGCCGTCAACGTCCACCATCTGCCCGACGACACGCTCGCCGTCCACGTCGTCAACTTCGACTACCAGGAGGCCGACGACGCCGTCCAGTGCCGGCTCGACTTCGAGATCGGCGTCCGCACGGATCGCGCGATCACGACCGCGACCGTCCACCGGCCGGGCCTCGACCCCGAGACCGCGCCCGTGCACCTCGCCGACGGCGTCGCGCGTGTGACCATCCCGACCCTCGACCTCTACGCGGTGGTGCACCTTGCCTGACCGACCCGAGCCGCACGACGCAGCGGACGACGCTGCACGAGCCGAATGGTCCGCTGCCCCCATCCGCCTCGCCGCGAACCAGCCGCCTGCCCGGCCCTACCGGGGCGGCGCCGGCATCGCGCGCTTCCGAGGCCTCCCCGAGTCCGAGGTGGACCCGTACACGCCCGAAGACTTCGTGGCTTCGGTCACGACCGTGCACGGGTCCGACCACGTGGGCCTCACCGAGCTCGCGCCGGGACTGACGCTCCGCGACGCCGTCCGGGCCGACCCCCAGGGGTTCCTCGGCTCGGAGCACGTCGCCCGGTTCGGTGCCGAGACCATGCTCCTCGTGAAGCTGCTCGACACGGCGGAGCGCCTGTTCGTGCACTTCCACCCGGACGACGACCACGCCCGCACCCACCTCGGCGAGCCCCGCGGCAAGACCGAGGCGTGGATCGTGCTCGCCGTGGCGGACGGCGTCGACGGCTACGCGTCCCTCGGGTTCACGCGCGAGGTCTCCGTGGCCGACGCCGCAGCCTGGTTCGCGGAGCAGGACGCCGGCGCGATGCTCGCCGCGATGCACCGCGTGCCGCTGCGCCCCGGGTCCGTGTTGCTCGTGCCCGCGGGGGTGCCGCACGCGATCGGCCCCGGCATCACGCTCGTGGAGCTGCAGCAGCCGGCGGACCTGTCGATCCTGCTCGAGTACGACGGCTACGCGGGCCTCGACGCTGCCACGGCGCTCATGGGGAACGAGCTGCACGAGTCGCTCCGGGCACTCGACCGACGCGCCTGGACCGCGGAGGACGTCGCCCGGCTCGTCGGCGACCCGACGGCACCCGACAGCACCACCGCCTCCGTGTTCCCGCCCGCCGCGGACCCGTTCTTCCGCGCCGAACGGATCCGCACGACGGAACCCGTGCGCCTGCCGGCGGCGTTCGCGGTCGTCGTGGTCGTCGGCGGCAGCGGGACGATGGGGTCCGGGTCGGGCACGCTCCCGCTCGCCGCGGGTGACACGGTGCTCGTGCCGTTCGCCGTGGGCGACGTCGAGCTCTCCCCCGGGCTCGACGTCATCCGGGCGCTCCCGCCGCGGCCGTGAGTCCGGGCGCCGATGGGGGCGCCGTGACGCTTCACCGCGACTGCGTCACGTCGTCACCGACCGGGTCGCCGCCAGCGAACAGCGATGCCAGTGCGTGGGGAGCCCCGGTGCCGAACACCAGATCCACGGTCTCATGTGCGGCGGCGGCCTCGGCTTCGCTGCGCTCGAACATGACGGCCTCGTACGAGGCCAGCGCTGCCTCCAGATCGTCCGGCTGTGCGGCGATGGCCTCGTCGAGCTCCGCCCCGTCGAGCATGGCGATGTTCGCGCCCTCGCCACCGGGCACCGTGACGTGCGCGGCGTCACCGAGGAGTGTCACGCCCGGGACCCGGACCCAACGGTGCCGGTCGGGGAGCTCGTGGATGCTGCGGAGGACGGGCGCCGTGTCGCTGTCCGTGACGAGCGCGGTGAGTTCCGGTGCCCATCCATCGAACTCGGCAGCGATGCGGGCGCGAGTGACGTCGGCGTCGGCGAAGTCGATGCCGTCGAACCATGCCAGCGGGTGGGACAAGATCACGTAGGTGTGGATGACGTTCCCGGCCTCCCGGTGTGCGAGGAAGCCCGTTCCGGGCTCGAGTGCGTAGAGGGCGCTTCGTCAGGAACGAGACGTTCCTGTTCGAGTGACGTTGCGGCGACCCAGCTTGGGTCGTACTTGTTGCTGTCTGACGCACGGCAGCTCGGGGACGCCCCCGCCGACGTCGAGCGCCGCGGCGAGTGGACCCGTCTCGCTGCGGAGGTGGACACCTTCCGGGCTCGGTACCGCGTGGACGCGGCCGAGACCCAGGCGATCCCCGCAGCCTTCCGTGAGCAGAAGATCGGCAGCTCGCCGCCCGGGTCACGGCTACGGGGAAGGCCGCGAAGCTGACGACGCGGCCACCGGCCACGGTAGAGGACCGGCAGCGCGAGGCCCAGCGGGCCTCGCAGGCAGCCGCTGACGTTCGCGCCGCAAAGCAGGGCATGACGACTGCCGCGAGCCCGCGGGTCACACAGGGAGGAGCCGCGATGAGCGACGCAGGGGAAGAGGCGTTCGGTCACGTCGGCCGGGCGATCGGTCGTGTGGCGAAGGCGGCCACCAACGAGGTCACGAAGGCGGCCGACCGGACGCGTGCCGAGCGGGAGCGCGACACGATACGCGCCGCCGGTGTCGACCCGGACGCCGGCGTGTCTCCTGAGGCGAAGGAGCGCGCAGCCGGGCAGCGCGAGCAGCAGCAGGACGACCGTGGCCGCGATCGCGGCGATGAGGGCCGCGAGCGGTGACACCGGGCCGTACGGCATTCAGATGGTGCGAAACGGTGCCGCGCTGGCCCGCTTGTGGCCCCAGCCGTGCTCACCGACCGACATCGGCGGCTGCGCGTTGCACAATGACCTGCAGGAACGGCAGGTAGGAGCTTTTGGTCGGATCTACAAGGCCTCTTTCGGAATCGTCGGGCGCTCGGATCGAACCGCAAAATACGCTAACCGAGCCTCCGCCGCTGCCTTGGCGCCTCGTAGTGGTCGCCACAGCAAGTGGCTCTATGCTACGTGCATGAACCAGGAACCGGGCTGGTACGACGATCCGGACCCGTGGTATGTGCGGTACTGGGACGGGTCAGCCTGGGCGGGTCGCAGACCAAGGTATCCGGCGGACTTTCAGGCGGAGTCTTCCGCGCACCAGTCGGTCCCAGTCCCTCACGCTGCCACCAAGGCAACTTGGGCACTCGCAGTCTCCGCACTCTTTGCGCTGAACGATGTCGCCGTTCTCCCGATTGGTTATTCGCCGCTGAGCGACACGAACTGGGCTTTGATTTCAGCTATAGCAGTCCCAGTAGGAACAATTGCCGCGTTACTCCTGCTCATTCTATATGTCCGCGGGCTACGGCTAGAGTGGGCGAATGGGCTTGCAATATGCATCGGTCTAGTCATGGTGCTATCTTTCCCGATTGGAATGCTCGTCACAAGCGGATTGCATTCCTTTGGAGTGACCGGTCCGTGACGCCTAACAATTAGTGAGGGTGTGCCCGGCGTTTTGATGCCGCGCACACCCTCACTAATATGTTATTCCATGCAGTTATGAGGCGTACCTACAAGTGTAAGACGCGTCTTCCGGTGACAGCGAGACCGTCGGCGGCGCTCCGCGATTGACCCATGCCCCGGTATTCTCGTCGATCTGATACCAGTCTCCGTCCGTCGCGACAAAGTCCAGGAAGTCCACCCGAGTACCCGCCATGTCGGGCGCAGCGAGGGATCCCGAGTTTCCGTCCGTGAGATCCTCGGGGGCCCCCCAGGCGGTCATCAGGGTCCCCTGATGGGCGGTGATGGTGCCGATGCTGCGATCCATGCTGAGGCTCGTGATGCCGTCGAGAGTGGTGTCGGCGCTCGCATCGTTGTCGGCCGCGTCCCAGAGGTCGTCGTCGAAGGACCAGATAGTGTCCCCGGTGAGTCCCCAGGCGTAGCCCGCGCTCTGAGCGACCTGGTCAAACTTCACGCCGCCCGTGTCGTACTGCTGCCAGGTGTAGTGGTAGTAGTGGCCGTCGTTCGGCGGATTATCGGGGTCGTTCACCCGACGCCAGACGTTGCCGTCACTGTCCAGACCGATGATGGTGCCTTGGTCTATCGCGACCTGCGTGAAGTTGATGCCGGAACTGATCGGCGTCGGGCTCTGAATGTAGGACGGGTCGGCGCTATACGATCTGTTGACGAAGTCTGGATTGCGACCCCACACCTGAATGTCGCCGCTACCGGCGATCCCGACCGCGGTACTGCCATCAAGATCGAAACTTCTCCACGTTCCCGGGATCGTCTCGGGCCCGTTGCCATTCGTCCAGGTGATCAACGAACCGTCCCCATTCAGGACGTACCCGGTCTGCTGTGCGTGCAGCGCGGGGTCATTCACCCCGTGGATCTTATAAGGGTTCACGAAATCGTTGACCGTACAGGAGCTGCTGCCGTTCGCATAGGCCCCGAGGAGTGATGCGTTGCCCGAGCCCCACAACTTGCCGCTTTTGGTGAGGCCGAACTGGCCGGCGACCGTAACCCACTCGTCCGTAGAACGATTCACCTGGGCGGAGATGACTTGCGCGCACACTGTCGGGTTGGTGCTCGGCGGGTCACCCTTGAGAATCACGATGGGTAGGTCGTAAATGCCGGCAAGCAGGCAGTAGAGGTGGGTGGCAGTGCTGTGGAAGAGGTTTGTCCAGGTGGTGGCACCATTCCAGCTCACCCACGCTTCGTGAGAGGGCATCGTGAATTGCCAACCGCTGATTCGTGTCAGGCCCGTCGCGTACATGTCCAAAGCTGCCTTGTAGGTGATGGAACCAACCTCCTTCAAGTGGGGGCAGAACGGATCGTTAGCTACATGGTTGATGAGAACCCGGGCATAACCGTTACTGAAGTCAGTGTCCTTTGCGAACGTGATACCAGTGATGGGTGCCTGTCGCTGGGCGAGAACTGAGCCGTCGTCGGTGCTGAGGATGCGGGTGTAGCCGGTGTCTGCCCCGGTGTCGACGGTCTGATCGTTCCAGTCAACGTTGACGACGGCTTCGGTGCGGTAGGGGTGGTCGTCAGAGGCGGCGGGCTGCTGAAAGCCCCGGCCGTCGCCCTTGAACGTCTCGGCCGCCGCACTCGCGAGGGCGACAAGTGGCGCTTCGTGTAAGTCGAGCACGTTGTACTCGGCGATACAGCCGTCAGCGATGGTTTGGTCGCTGGCGTCGCCGCCGTCCGCAATTGTGGTCCAGGGGATGAACGTCCGATAGTTCACCGCGGTCGACGCGACCGTCGCCGGCACCGCGGCCGTTGCTGCAAGCCGTCGAGCCCTCAGCGACTGCGTGACCGGCGCTGCCGGCGTCTTCACGGAGAGATTCTGGGTCGTCGAAAACGCTGGCGCCGTCGCCCCGGTCGTGGTGCTGTCGAAATCATCGGCAGGAGCCGGCGTTGGGGTGTCGGTCGGAGCCGGCGTCGCCGTGTCGGTCGGAGCCGGCGTTGGGGTGTCGGTCGGAGCCGGCGTCGCCGTGTCGGTCGGAGCCGGCGTCGGGGCTGGGGTGTCGCTGGGTGATGGGGACGATCCGTTGTCGGCAGCATCGGCGTCGAGTGCTTGGTTGAGATCGGCCTTCCACTTGTCGAGGTCAAAAACAGTTGCCTGCGTCTCCTTCGACGGCGACGTGGCAATCATCTGAAGTGCGTAGGACGTGCCGGGCGTGAGTCCCGTGGCGACGAACGAACCGGTCGGCTGTGTTCCGAGGGAGTCGCCGTCGACAAGAAGCTGGAACTGGTCGGCATCGGCCTGCGCCTTCCATGCCACGGAAACGGTGGTCGGAGTCGCAGCGACGATGGTCTGGACGGACTTGTCGCCCGAGGTGGGAGGAGTCCCCGATTCGGTCACATCCAAGCCGGAGTAGATCGTCTCATCGAAGGGATCGCCGCCGACCGTTGTTCCGGTAACAACGCGGGCGTCATCGGTGGACCCCGAGTCGGACGAAACCGTGAGCGGGTTTCCGTCTGTGTCGACGAAGGTCCCTGGGTGATCGATGTCGACCTTCACCGCTGGGTGCAGGTCATCTGCATGCGCGGCTGTGGTCGCAGAAAGTGAACCGGCTACCAGCAGCAGGGTTAGCGCGCCCTTGAGCGCATTGATACGTCGCACAGGTCCCCCCAAGGTGATGAATCCTTGGAACCTAGCGGTTGGCTTCTCCGCCCTGATACCCCCCAAACGAGGTGTAGCGTGAGCGCCGATAATATAAATTATGTCAGTTCGAGACGCTGTACCAGGAACCCCGGCGCGAGGTCTTAGGGATCAAGCGTGCAGCGTGAAGAACGGCACGATCGATCGGTCACCGTCTGCGCGGTTGTACCGCATCCAGCCGGTCCGCTCATAGAAGCCCGCTGCATCTCCGTGCACCCAGAGGTCTTGGCCGCTGTAGCGCTCGACCATGAGTTCGACGGCGCGGCGACCAATTCCCTGGCCCTGCCGATGAGCGGCTACTTCAAATCGCGCTAGCTCCATTGGATGCACGAGGCGTCCCAGGCCGACATGAGCTGCTTGTGGTGCATGCGGCAGCAGCATCGCCCTGGCAACCTCCTCACCGCTATCGAAAAACGACAGCGCATCCGCCTCGTCCCGACCGCTTTCGCGCCAAGTACGAATCCACCAGCCGTCGTTGAAGCCCGGCAGCCTCGGCTCGAACGGTGAAGCCCACGCCGACGTCGGCGGAAGCTGTTGCAGGATCAAGCCGGGCATGGCGCCATCGTAGGGACCCACCTGGCGCATACGCGCTAGTGACCTGTCCCGGGTTTCCCGGACGCTCTCTTTGTGTTGATCATGCCGCGGTTTCGGCGGCGGTGTAGAGGTTCTCGAATTCGATGGGCGAGTAGTAGGCGAGCGCGGAGTGGCGTCGGGTGGGGTTGTAGAACGCTTCGATCCACTCGAACATCGCCGACGCGAGCTCGGCGCGGGTGGGCCAGTCGCAGCGGTCGAGCAGCTCGATCTGCATCGAGCCGAAGAACGATTCCATCAGCGCGTTGTCATACGCGGACGCGACCTGTCCCATTGAGCCGAGGAGCCCGGCTTCGCGGAGCCGGCTGCCGAATAACCATGACGTGAATTGCGCTCCACGATCCGAGTGGACGATGGTTCCCGTGGGCTGGCGGCGCCAGGTGGCCATCTGGATCGCGTCGACCACGAGCTCGGTGCGGAGGTGGTCCGCGATCGACCAGCCCACGCAGCGGCGGGAGAACACATCGATCACCGCCGCGCAGTACACCCACCCCTCGCCGGTGCGGTGCTGGGTGATGTCGGTGACCCACAGCTTCTCCGGCGCGTCTGCGGCGAACACCCGCTTCACCCGGTCTTCGAACACGGCCGGCAGCCGGCCCGAGCCGCTGGTGCGCCATCTCCGGTGATGGACTCCCTGCAGCCCGGCAAGGCGCATGAGCTTTTCGACCCGGCCGTGCCCGATCCGGCGCCACTGCCCGAGAACCAGCTCCGCGTGCACCCGACGGACACCATAGGTGCCGCGAGAGCGAACATGTATCTCCCGAATCTGGTCGATCAGGTACGCGTCGTCTATGTCGCGGTCCGAGGCACGGCGGGATCGCCACTCGTAGTAGCTCGACGGCGAGACTTGCAGGACCCGGCACGTCACCGCGACGGGCACCCCGTCATCGGCGAGCTCGCGGCCGAGCCGGAACCCTATTTTGGGAGCACGTTCTCCCGCGCGAAGTATGCGCTGGCCCGCTTCAGGATCTCGATCTCCATCGCTTGCACCCGGTTCTCCCGACGCAACCGAACCAGCTCGGCCCGTTCGTCACGGGTCATCCCTTCGGCGCGGCCCTCTTCGACGGCCGCTTCGCTCATCCAGCGGCGCAGGCCCGACTCGCTGATCCCGAGGTCCTTCGCGATCTCACGGACCGGTTTCTCACCCTGCCGGGCAAGCGCCACAGCGCGGCGACGGAACTCCTCAGGCTTCACAGCAGGCATCACGGACTCCTTCTCCGGGACGATCATCGCCCCAACCCAGGTGTCCGGGAAACCCGGGACAGGTCAGGGCTGGGTGAAGTAGGGGTGCAGTTCGATCTGGTTGACGGCGGGCACGACGGCGGTGTGCTGCATGAGCTTCGTGAGGTGGTGGGGCATGAAGTTGCTGACGCCGATCGCGCGGACCTTCCCGTCCGTGAGTAAGCGCTCAAGGGCCCGGTACGCGTCGACGGTCGCGTCGAACCGCTGCGGCATCGGCTGGTGGAGGATCAGCAGGTCGATCATGTCGATCCCGAGCTTCCCGACACCTTTGTCGAACGCGTGGAGGGTCTGGTCGTAGCCGAAGTCGACGGGCCAGATCTTCGTCTCGATGAACACGTCGGACCGGTCCAGATCGGACCGGCGAATCCCCTCGCCGACTTCGCGTTCGTTCTGGTACGCGGCGGCGGTGTCGATGTGGCGGTATCCGACAGCGAGGGCCGTCTCGACGGCGGCGGCCGTCTCGTCGGGCGGGCTCTGGTACACGCCGAGGCCGATGGCGGGCATTTGGACGCCGTTGTTCAGGGTGAGTGTTGCGCTCATGAGAGCGACGGTAGCCGCGTCGATGGCGCCGAGAGAGGGGCTGTTGGACCCCCTTATCGCCCTCACATGGCGGGGCCGGCGTCCTTCTGTTCAGAGCTTCGCGGGGAACGCGGAGCGGCGGCCGACCATGGTCAGAAATACCGCGATGGTCCCGAAGACGATCATCACGACGGCGAGCACGAGCCCGTCGAAGGCGGTCAGGAGCGCGGCACCGAAGATGCCGGCGGCGAAGATGGCGATGTTGAACGCGACAGGGAGGAACGCGCTGGCAACGTCGGCGTTCTCGCCCCCAGCGGTGGTGAGTGCCGCCTGTAGCTGTGTGGATGCGCCGCCGAAGCTGACTCCCCACAGCACCGCTGCGACGAGGATCGCGATCGTCGAGGTATGAGCGACGAGGAGGATCACGCCGGTGATGACGAACAGGCCAGCACTGAGGTGCAGCAGCGGACGCGGGTGGCGGTCCAGGAGCGCGCCGGTGATGATGACTCCGGCGATCGCGGCGATGCCGTAGACGAGGAGCATCAGGCCGGCGCTGATGCCGGTGTCGGTGGCCCGCAGGTACGGGGAAATGTACGTGTAGATGGTGTTGTGGGCGAGCATCCACGTCGCGATGACGGCGAGGATGATGGCGATCCCGCGGATCCGGAAGACCTTCGCGACGGAGAGTTTCACGGCGCTGGTCTGGCCGGGGGCGTCCGGGACGAACAGGGCAATCAACGCCAGGACGATGAGCCCGATGATGCTCAGGCCCCCGAAGGACCACCGCCACGTCAGCGCGTGACCAAGGAAGGAACCCAGGGGGGTTCCGAGCGCGAACCCGACGGGAGCGCCGGTGGACACGATCGCGAGTGAGACACCAGCGAAGCGGGGCGGGCTGATGCGGCGGGCGTAGGTGGCGAACATGCCCCAGATCGTTCCCGACATCGCACCGGCGATGAAGCGGGATATCAGCGACACGGCGACGTCCGGCGAGAATGCGGTGACGGTGTTCGCCAGCAGCAGGACCCCGATTGCGGTCATGATCAGCGGCTTCCGGCGCAGGCTCCGGGTGAGGGCGATTGCAGGGACGGTGGCGATGACGGTGCCGATGGCGTATGCGCTGACGAAGAGGCCGACGGTGCCTTCGCTCGTGTGCATGCTGTCCGCGATGACGGGCAGGAGGCCAGCGGGCATCGTCTCCATCGCAACGAGGACGAACCCGATCGCAGCAAGCAGCGTGAGAGGAAACCACGGCAGTCGGCCCTCGGCGACGTCTTCGGTCTGTGGTTGGTCAGTGGTGGAGGTCACGAGAGCGCTTTCGTCGAAGGTGTAGGCGCGGCGGGGCACCAGTGCGAGCAGGGTGCCCACTCACCGCGTCGGCGGCGGCCGCAGCGGCAGAAAGGTGCCGGCTTGCCGGCGAGAAGAGCCGTCAGGCGCGTGAGGTGGCGGCGGCTTTGTCGGTGATGCGCTCGGTCGCCGCCCAAGACGCGAGGAGTTTCAGCGCGTCAGCAGATGGGGTGCCGGGTGCTGCGGGGTAGACGGTGAGGCTGTGCCCGGGCACGTCTTCGAGCTCCATGACCTGGTAGGTGAGTTCCAGCATGCCGACGGCGGAGTGGTTGAAGCTCTTCGCGCCGGAGTAGTGCCGGCGGACGTTGTGTGCAGCCCAGCGGATGCGGAACTCATCACTGCGCACCGAGAGCTCGCCGACGAGCGCGGCGATTCCGGGATCGTGGGGGTTCCTGCCGGCGTCGCGGCGGAGGATCGCGACGTTGACGTTCGCGGCTCGTTCCCAGTCGGGGTAGAAGTCGTAGGCGCGGGGGTCGAGGAAGATGAATCGGGAGTGGTTCGCTGGCCGCGCCGTCCCCCGGTACATGTCGGAATAGAGCGCGTAACCAAGCGTGTTCGCGGCGACGATGTCCATTCGGTTGTTGCCGATGAAAGCCGGCGCTTCCGTGATGGTGTCAAGCATGAACTGCACTGCGGGGGGCAGACCGGCCGGGGCTGGCGCCTTGGCCCGCGCACGGACGGTCGTGGCGTTGGCGTCGCGGGCGAGGTCGAAGAGGTGGTCATGCTCGGCACGGTCAAGGCTGAGCGCGGAAGCGATGGCGTCAAGGACGCTGTCGGAAGCGCCGGTGAGGTTCCCGCGCTCGATGCGGGTGTAGTAGTCGACGCTGACTCCGGCGAGGCGGGCGACTTCTTCGCGGCGGAGGCCGGCGACGCGGCGACGGCCGCCGAACTGCTCGACGCCTGCCTGCTCGGGCGTGATGCGTGCACGGCGTGACGACAAGAACTCACGCACCTCAGCTCGGTTGTCCATGACAGCCACGGTAGGCGGTTCCGTCGACTCGAAGACAGGTTCTGCTGGACCCCGTTTACGCAGAGCCTCACTACCGTGTGAAGACAGCCGTTTGATGGTGATGACCACGAATCACCCGAACGATTGGATCCGCATCTGATGCGCGCCACGATCATGCATGCCGCCCGCGACGTCCGCGTCGACGAGCGTGAGAAGCCGACCATTCAGCAGCCCACCGACGCGATCATCAAGCTCGTCGCGGCCTGCGTCTGCGGATCGGACCTTTGGCCGTACCGCGGTGACGACGCGATCGATGAGCCCGTCCCGATGGGTCACGAGTACGTCGGCATCGTCGAGGAAGTCGGCGCCGACGTGCAGAACGTCACGCCCGGTCAGTTCGTTGTCGGCTCGTTCTTCGCCTCCGACAACACGTGCGAGATCTGCCAGTCCGGCTACCAGTCGGGCTGCGTCCACCGTGAGGGTGTCGGCGGAGCGCAGGCCGAGTACATGCGGGTCCCGCTCGCCGACGGTACCCTCGTCGCAACCCCCGGCATGCCCGACGAGGACAAGATCCCGTCCCTCCTTGCCGCATCCGACGTCCTCGGTACCGGCTGGTTCGGCGCGAAGGCAGCCGAAGTCGGTCCGGGTAAGACCGTCGCCGTCGTCGGTGACGGCGCTGTGGGCCTGCTCGCAATCCTCGCGGCGAAGCAGATGGGCGCCGAGCGCATCATCGCGATGTCCCGCCACGAGTCCCGGCAGAAGCTCGCCCGCGAGTTCGGCGCCACCGACATCGTCGAGGAGCGCGGCGAAGCCGGCATCGCGAAGATCAAGGAACTCACCGACGGCCTCGGCGCGCACTCGATCATCGAGGCGGTCGGCACGCAGGAATCGATGATGCAGGCCATCCACTCCACCCGCGCCGGCGGCCACGTCGGCTACGTCGGCGTCTCCCACGACGTCGACCTGCCGGGCCTGGAACTGTTCTTCTCCCACGTGCACCTGCACGGCGGCCCCGCCCCGGTCCGCGGCTACCTGCCCGAGCTGATCGACCTGATCCTCAGCGGTGCGATCGAGCCGGGCAAGGTCTTCGACATGGAGCTGCCCCTCGAGGACGCCGCCGAGGGCTACAAGGCGATGGACGAACGCCGCGCCATCAAGGTCCTCCTCCGCCCATAACCCACAGACCGGGCCTCGGCAGCTCCCCCCGGTTGCCGAGGCCCTTCACTCCTGCTCACAAACTGCGAACGGGAAGCATCATGACCACACTTGCCATCATCGGAGCGGGCCCCGGACTCGGCGCCGCCGTCGCGCGCCGCTTCGGCCAGGAGGGCTTCTCCGTCGCGCTCATCGCCCGGAACCGGACCCGCGTCGACGAGCTCGCCGCGACGCTCACCGCGGAGGGCATCACCGCCGCCGGGTTCACCGCGAACGTCCGCGACCAGGACTCGCTCCGCACCGCCCTCGAGCAGGCCAGCGAGCAGCTCGGCCCGATCGAGGTCGTGCAGTACAGCCCCCTGCCGGCGAAGGAGTTCATGCGGCCCGTCCTCGAGACAGTCGCTGCGGACCTCGTCGGCCCGGTCGAGTTCTCCATCTACGGCCCCGTCACCGTCGCGCACCAGGTCATCCCCGGCATGCGCACGCTCGGCGGCGGGACCATCGTCTTCATCAACGGCGCCAGCGCGGTCCGCCCCGGCGCCCGCGTCACCGGAACCTCGATCGCGTTCGCAGGTGAGAGCGCCTACGCGCAGCTGCTCCACGACGCCCTCGCCCCCGAAGGCATCCACGTCGGCCAGCTCATCATCCCGCGCCGCATCGGCGGCGGAGAGCCCTCCCACGAGCCCACCGTGCTCGCAGACACGATCTGGCGCATCCACACCGAACGCGGCGACTTCCGCACATACGCCGCGGACCTCGACAACTGAATACCATCAGGAGGACAGCATGACCAGCACCAGCACCGACCGGTTCACCGGCAAGGTCGCGTTCATCACCGGCGCCGGCAGCGGCATCGGCCGCGCCACCGCGCAGGCGTTCGCTGCGGAAGGCGCACGAGTCGCCCTCGCCGACACGTCCGCTGACAGGCTGAACGAGACAGCGCAGCTCATCCGCGACAACGGCGGAGAAGCCCTCACCCTCACCGTCGACGTCACCAACGCCGACGACGTGCAGCAAGCGATCGCGGACACCGTCAGCGCGTTCGGTCGCCTCGACATCGCGTTCAACAACGCCGGCATCGAGCAGGAGCAGACGCCGACCGCGGACCTCCCGGTCGAGGACTGGGACCGGATCATCGCGACCGATCTGCGAGGAGTGTTCCTCTGCATGCAGCAGGAGATCCCTGCCATCATCGCCGCCGGCGGCGGCTCCATCGTTAACACTTCTTCCGGGGCAGGCGTCATCGGAATCGCGGGGCAGGCCGCTTACGCTGCTGCCAAGCACGGGCTGATCGGCCTGACGAAGTCCGCGGCGCTGGAGTACATCGACCAGGGCGTCCGGATCAACGCTGTCGCGCCCGGCGTCATCGACACCGCGATGATGGGCCGCGTCACCGGTGGCACCGACGAAGGCCGGCAGACGATGACCGCGCAGGAACCCATCGGCCGGATGGGTCGACCGGAGGAGATCGCGTCGGCGGTGCTGTGGCTGTGCTCAGAAGGTGGTGCGTTCACCGTCGGCCACACGCTCGTCGTCGACGGCGGGCAGACCGTTGGGTAACCGCCTGCACCGCGCAGCACTCGCACTCCCCGTCATCACCCTCCTTGGCGTCCTCGCCGCGGGCTGTTCCAGCCAGGACTCTGCCACGTCGTCCGACACCGACACCGCAGGGGCCGCACCGAGTACGGCATCCGCCACCGCGAGCAGCGCAGTGACCACTCCGATCCAGAGGACCTGAACGGCGAAGAGAAGATCGGGCACCTCGACCAGGAGCTGCCCATGACCGGCATGCCGGCCAGCGACGACCCGTTCCCCGGCGATATCGGCTACTACGCCCCCTGGGGCAACGTCGTCTTCTACTACGGCGACGTCAGCCGCTACGACGGCATCGCCCGCATCGGCACCCTCGAGAAGACAGCCCCGATCCAACGCCACGACGGCGATTTCTCCGCCACTATCCAACGCGGGAACTGACATCGCGCCGCACTCGCTCCGGAGAACGATCTCATCTCCCCACAGAACAGAAAGCGTCACCTCATGACTCACCCCCAGGTCTGGTTCATCACCGGAGCAAGCCGCGGCATGGGCACCGAGTTCGCTCGCGCAGCCCTCACCGCCGGCCACCACGTCGTCGCCACTGGCCGCGACGCACAGCGAGTCCTCGATGCGGTCGGCGAGCACGACAACCTCCTCGCCGTTGCGCTCGACGTCACGGATGGGACCGCTGCCACCACCGCGGTCGCCGCCGCGACCGAGCGGTTCGGACGCATCGATGTCCTCGTGAACAACGCTGGCAGCTTCCAGGCCGGCTTCTTCGAGGAGCTCAGCGCGGAGCAGTTCCGCACGCAGATGGACACCAACTTCTTCGGCGCCCTCAACGTGACCCGTGCCGTCCTGCCAGTCATGCGACAGCAGCGTTCCGGTCGGATCATCAGCATCAGCTCGACCGCTGGCGTCGTCGCCAACGCTGGCGGCAGTGCGTACTCGGCGTCCAAGTTCGCGCTCGAAGGTTGGATGGAAGCACTCCGCGGTGAGGTCGAGCCGTTTGGGATCTACACCACCGTCGTCGAGCCCGGCTTCTTCCGCACCGACCTCCTCGCCGAAGGAAACTCGACATTCTGGGGCGACGTGCACGTCGACGACTACGCACCCCTGTCCGACCAGGCCAAGGGGTTCTTCCGCAGCATGGAAGGCCAGCAGACCGGGGACCCCGCGAAGCTCGCCCAGACCATCATCAAGCTCGCCGCCATGCCCGAGCCGCCGCTGCGACTCCCGGCAGGCGAGGACAGTGTCGACGGGATCGTACAGAAGGGTGCCCAGCTCGCCGAGCAGGCCCGCGCGTTCCCCGAGCTCTCCAACGACCTCAACCACGAAGGAGCAGCGGCATGACTGATCAGCAGAAGCAGATCGGCGGCGGCCGGAACCTGTTCGGCGACTTCGCTCCGAAGCTTGCAGAACTCACCGATGACGTCCTCTTCGCCGACGTCTGGAACCGACCAGAACTCTCCGCGCGAGACCGAAGCCTCATCACGGTCGCGGTCCTCACTGCCGGCGGGAACACTGAACAGCTCCGCTTCCACCTCGGCCGCGCCGTCGAGAACGGCGTCACCCAGGATGAACTCATCGAAGCCATCACCCATGTGACGCTCTACGCCGGCTGGCCCAACGGCATGGCAGCGATGGGCGTCGCGAAGCAACTCTTCACGGAGGACGAACAGTGAACATCGAACCCGCAACACCGACCTCGAAGAACCCGCCCGAGCAGTTCGCCGGAGACGTCTGGCTCGACCCGATCGCGCTTCCCCACGAAGACGGCCAGCACATGGTCGTCGCGACGGTTCGCTTCGCCCCCGGCGCCCGCACAGCGTGGCACTCCCACGAGAAGGGCCAGTACCTCCGCGTCACCGCCGGTGTCGGCCGCTTCGGAACACGCGACGGTCAGATCATCGACGTGCACCCCGGCCAGACGATCTACACCCCGCCCGGCCAGGAACACTTCCACGCCGCAGCCCCCGGAGTGTTCATGGAGCACATCGCGATGCTCGAGAACGGTGACGATCCCGCCACCACCACAACGTGGCTCGAACACATCACCGACGACGAGTTCAACGGGCGCTAACCCACACCACCACAACGAGCGAGACCTCTGCACAATGCCGAGGTCTCGCTCGTCTCATTTGACGATCCTCCAACGGACGGCGGTTACGACCTACAGCTCGTTCGGACCGTCCGACAGAATCCGCTCCGCTATCTGATCGGCGGACTCGTCCCCGCCAATCGGACGCTCTCGCACGAAGGACAGTGGCTGCCACCCGTGGTACCAGCCACGCATCTCCTCGACCCCGAATTCGAGCGCCTTGGGCCGAGACGCATGCCGCTGAACCGTCTCCTCGAAGGTCAGGTCAAAGGCGTAGAAGCGAGCGTCGTCGGCTCGACCTGCGATCCGAGCGAGGACGTCCTCGTACTGGCGCGCGTTGAAGATGCCATCCATCACCACGTGCTGGCCCGCGCCAAGACAGTGGGCAGCAGCGGACTCTAGCAGATCCGCGTGTGCCATGCCCGCTGTTCCCTGCTCGCGGAAGATGACCCGGTAAAAGTAATCCTGGTGCAAGACCGCGGCGGGTCCAGCGAGCTTCGCTTGAAGCAGCTGCGCCACGGTCGATTTGCCAGAACCCGAGTTCCCGCGAAGAACTATCAGCACCCAAAACACCCTAGCCAAGTGACAGGCTCGAGGCGTCTCGGTAGCTGATCCTGCACCGGTCGCTCAGACCGGTAAAGGATCCTTGGCCGGGCGGTGTCGGAGTTTGCGTCACCAAGCCGACCGCACCGCGCTTGACTGCTACGGGTTCCGATTCAGGGGTGCGTCGCAGCGGGCCGGGTCAAGGCTCAACTTTCAGATCCGGCTGAGGGTGCCTCGGCTGGTAGCTCACGTAACTCCTGGGCCCCTCCGTCTTCCAGCGCTTGATAAGCCAGAAGAACGTCTCGATGCCCGCCTAGCGCTCGGGGTCTACCCCTCGGAGGCCGAACGCCTTGTCAAGCGGCGGCGTGCGGTCCGTGCCGGCGCTGATGCTGCCCGCCCCTCGCGATCGCTGATCCCGCCGGCACGATGCGCGTGCTTATCGTTACCATGCCTCATGCCCAAGCCAGGTCCGGTATCTCCGAGCCCGATGCGCACGTACATTGCGGCAAGCGCGCTCGTGAGCTCTGCCGCGTCCGCGGTGTTCGTCGTTCACGAACTCCCGATCCAACTGCGACCTCAGGCCAACGACATGTTCGCCCCGAGTGGTCGGCTCTTCGTCGCGGGGGTGATCGACGCGGGCGTCGCCCTGGTCATCGCTGGAGGCATTGTCGGGGAGGCAGGGCTCGCTCTCGTCGCACGCAACTTGTCCGGATCACAGCGTCCACGGCAGCGCGCTGCACTGGCTGCGCTCGGCGGGACTGCGGGTGGAGCCGTGATCGCCGCGCTCCTCGCCATCGGCACCTTTGGCGCGCCGCATGCACGGCAGACGTATCTCCCCCTCGAGGTGCTCTGTATCGCGGGCGGTGGTGTCCTCGGTTGGGCTTACGAAGCCGTTTTCCAGCTCAGAGAACGCCGCGCGAGCGCGGGCACCTGCGACGACGACTAGCCGGTTGCAATCGGCCGAAGGTCATGAGGCCACCACGCGCGATGTGCGCGGTGTTCCGCCCCGGGTCTGATGGAGGCTCTCAATCCACGGGAGGATGAGAGTCATGGGAGCACCGAGGAAGTACCCGGAGGAGCTTCGGGAGCGGGCGGTCCGGCTCGCGGT
>NZ_QKTQ01000021.1:0-44945 GCF_003234875.1 Curtobacterium sp. MCBD17_028
AAGAGACAGCCCCGGACCCCCTTCCGCCTGATTTCGACGAACCGATCGTCGTCCGGCATCGGGTTCGTCGTTGCATGCCCCGGCAGATGCTGCGTCCGTCCACACCGACGACCTGGTCGTCGTCCGACAGCTGATCCATCGTTCGGGAGCACACCACGTCCTCCGTGGCGGCGCGTCCTCTCCGCTCCGGAACGGACGGGCGAGGTCAGCCGCCAGCCGCGCCCCACCCCTCGTCCCCTCGCGGCTGTCGCGATGTACGACATACACGCGATGCTGGGGTGCCGCTGTTCGCGGCATAGGCTGCATCGCGATGAGGGCCAGGGGGTCTGGTCGCGGGGGAGTGACATGGAACCGGGAACGCTCGACACGGTGGTGGTCGAAGAACTGACGGCGGAGCAGGGGCGGGCGATGGTGGACGAAGCCGTGCGCGAGACGCTCGGCATTCCGCTCGAGACCTTTCGGGCACGGCTCGAAGCTGGTGCCTACGACGGCACCGACGACGATCAGATCATCCGCCTGATCCTCATGCTTCCGTTCGCTGACTGACCCGTGGCAGCACGGACACCAAGGCAGGCCGTCGAGCGGTTCATGGAGCCGCTGCGTCGAGCCGTTGCTGCTTGCCCACCGCTGCGAAGATCACGACCGGCGAGGCGCCGAGTGACCCGGGCCGAACGAGAGCCTGGGACCCCAACGGCGGCAAGGGTGTGGACCTCGGGAGCGGCATGCGCTTGGACGCGCAGATGCACTATCTGCTCCGACAGCGCCCGGGCGGGTGGAGCGTGTCGACGTCCGCCTACCGGTACCGCTTCGTCCTGCGCGCGGAAGAGGTGTTCCTGATGCACTGGCACCCCGATGGTCGGAGTACCTACCGACTTCCGCACCTCCGCCTGCAGTTGGGCGGGAGCCGCGAGGTCGTGAAGGAGCATCTGCGAACGCCGAGGATGCGCTTCGAGGACGCGATCGAGTGGGCGATCCTCCTCGGCGGAGTCCGACCAGGGCGGGACGACTGGGAACGCGTCCTCGAGACCGGGAGGCGGGAGCACCATCGCGCGCGCCGGTGGTGCCTCGACCCGGAAGGCGAGCTCGAGCGCTTACGCTGCGCCGGACCTCGTGTTCCTGGCCGCGCTCGGGTCAGTCGTCGTCCGACGGGTGCCGCGAGGCCGCTCGCCGCGTTGCGATCTGGTTCAGGACAGGTGCGGCGCAGGGTGTGACGCTAGTCCGCGGCGTGGAGGGCGTCGAGCTGCTCGAAGCGTTCTCGGGCGATCTCGGGCACCGAACGGGTCTCGTCGTCCGCGATCCACTGCTCGAACGCGAGTCGGAACACCATCGTGCCGGTTTCGGCCGCGAGCGTCGCTGTGGGTTCGTCGACGTCACGGGCGCGCAGTGTGTCACGCATGGCACGGGACAGCGCCGCCATCTTGAGGAGCTCCCGCTCGTACAGGCCGGAGTTCGCCAGGATGACGCCCTGTCGGCGGCGGGAGAACGCGCGGTGATCGTCCTCGAACCAGGACCCTCCCGTGATCACCGCGAGGCGGACCGCCTCGAGCGGCGTGGTGTCCCGAGGCGCTCCGGCGGCCGCGTCGACGAACGCCGCTTGGAAGTGCTCCTGCCCGGCGAACAGGACCTCGCGCTTGTCCGCGAAGTGGCGGAAGAACGTGCGCTCGGTCACCCCGACGGCAGCGGCGATCTCGGCGACGGTCGTCTCCTCGATGCCCTGCTGGGCGAAGAGCTCGAGGGCAGCGTCGCGGAGCCGATCCCGCGTCCCGGGTGTCCATCGAACCATCCGACGATCATACTGATGACAGCGACTGACTTCGGTGCTACTGTCCATGTCAGACACTGACATCGAGGGTCGCGGCGCGTCCGCGACCGGGAGGAGGCCACGCCATGCGCGCCTTCATCACAGGAGCATCGGGCTGGATCGGGACCGCAGTCACGGACGAGCTGATCGCGAACGGACACCAGGTCATCGGCCTGGCACGATCGGACGCCTCAGCCGCGAGCCTCGAGGGCAAGGGCGCGGAGGTCCTCCGCGGCGACCTCGACGACCTCGACGCCCTCCGCACCGGCAGCCAGCGCGCCGACGCCGTCATCCACCTGGCGAACAAGCACGACTGGTCGGACCAGGCCGGGACGAACCGGACCGAGCGTGCGGCCGTGCAGACGATCGGTGACACGCTCGTCGGCACGGGCAAGCCGTTCCTCGTCGCGGCGGGCGTCGCCGGGCTGACCCCCGGGCGTCCTGCGACCGAGGCGGACCCGAACCCGAGCCACGGGCCGGACGCACCGCGCGGCGGGACGGAGAACCTCGCGCTCGAGTTCGCGGAGCACGGCGTCGTCCCCGTGAGCCTGCGCTTCGCGCCGTCGGTGCACGGGGCCGGGGACCACGGCTTCGTGAAGATCATCGCCGACGCCGACCGTCGTGCTGGATCGGCCGCGTACATCGGCGACGGCGAGCACCGCTGGGCAGCCGTTCACGTGCGGGATGCCGCGCGGGCCGTGCGTCTCGGCCTCGAGCAGGCCACGCCGGGCCTCGTTCTGCACATCGTGGCGGAAGCGGGCGTCCCCACGAAGGCGATCGCGGAGGCCATCGGCGGTGCGGACGGCCTCCCCGTCGAGTCGATCGACCCCGCGGCGGCGCAGGAGCACTTCGGCTTCATGGGGATGTTCTTCGGCATGGACCTGTCGGCGAGCAGCACCCGTACGCAGGAGGTCCTCGGCTGGACCCCGACGGGTCCGACGCTCGTCGAGGACATCGCGTCGGGCGGCTACGCGGCCTGACGCACGGGAACCGCGCATGCCGACGACAAGTGCGCACGCGCCCGCATGCGCACTTGTCGTCGGGACGCGCACTTGGGGACGCGCGCTCGGGCCGCCCACTCGGGGACGCGCACGAACGGGAGGAGCGGGGCCGCGACCGCGCGCACGGCCCCGTCCGCCTACCCTCAAGGGGTGGCACATCTGCTTGGCGCTGAGAACCTGCACCTCGAGTACCCGACGCGCGTCGTCTTCGACAGCGTCTCGCTCGGCATCGACGAGGGCGACCGGATCGGCGTCGTCGGACGCAACGGCGACGGCAAGTCGACGCTCATGAGCCTGCTCGCACAGCGGATCGAGCCCGACGGCGGCCGGGTGACCCAGCGTCGCGGCGTGACCGTCGGGTTCCTCGACCAGCGCGACGACCTGCCCGCGGGCGAGACCGTCGGCCACGTCGTGGTCGGTGACCTCGCCGAGCACGAGTGGGCCGGGGACGCGCGCATCCGCGACGTGATCAGCGGACTCGTGGCGGACGTCGACTGGGACGGCCTGGTCGACGACCTGTCGGGCGGCCAGCGGCGTCGAGTGGCGTTGGCGCGCCTCCTGGTCGGGGACTGGGACGTGCTGTTCCTCGACGAGCCGACGAACCACCTCGACGTCGAGGGCATCGCATGGCTGGCCGAGCACTGCCGCAAGCGGTGGGCGGCGAACCAGGGCGGCCTCGTGGTCGTCACGCACGACCGGTGGTTCCTCGACGAGGTCTCGACGACGACGTGGGAGGTCCACGACGGCATCGTCGAGCCGTTCGAGGGCGGGTACGCCGCGTACGTGCTGCAGCGGGTGGAGCGGGACCGGATGGCCGCCGCGACCGAGTCCCGCCGACAGAACCTCATGCGGAAGGAGCTCGCGTGGCTGCGCCGCGGCGCGCCGGCCCGCACGAGCAAGCCGAAGTTCCGCATCGACGCAGCGAACGAGCTCATCGCCGACGTCCCGCCCGTGCGCGACACGGTCGCCCTGTCGCAGATGGCGACCGCGCGGCTCGGCAAGGACGTCGTCGACGTGCTCGACGCCGGCGTGCAGTGGCCCGAGGCGCCCGAACCCGTGCTCGAGCACGTCGAGTGGCGCATCGCACCGGGGGAGCGGACCGGGATCCTCGGCCCGAACGGTGCGGGCAAGTCGACGCTGCTCGGGCTGGTGTCCCAGAAGATCCAGCCCACGAGCGGCAAGGTCAAGACCGGCAAGACCGTGCAGATCGCGATGCTCGACCAGCAGCTCGCCGACCTGCAGCAGTACGCCGAGGACCGCGTGCGCGAGGTCGTCGGCCGCAAGAAGACCACGTACGTCGCCGACGGCAAGGAGATGACGCCGTCGCAGCTGCTCGAGCGCCTCGGGTTCTCGTCGGCCCAGCTGTCCACCCCGGTCAAGGACCTGTCCGGCGGGCAGAAGCGGCGCCTCCAGCTCATGCTCATCCTGCTCGACGAGCCGAACGTGCTCATCCTCGACGAGCCGACGAACGACCTCGACACCGACATGCTCGCCGCCATGGAGGACCTGCTCGACTCGTGGCCCGGCACCCTGCTCGTCGTCTCGCACGACCGGTACCTGCTCGAACGCGTCACCGACCAGCAGTACGCCGTGCTCGGGCACCGCTTCCGGCACCTGCCCGGTGGGGTCGAGGAGTACATGCGGCTCCGTGCGGCCGGGTCGGCTGCGCCGCGGGATGCGTCCGCGGCGACGGCACGGGTGGCCGCGGCGGCCGGTGCGGGCGCGCGCGGGGGCGCCGGTTCCGCCGGTGCCGGTGGTGCTGTTGCCGGTTCGGCGGGTGCCGGTGCGGCGGGTGCCGGTGCGGCGGGTGCCGGTTCGGCGTCGGCCGGGAGGGACGGGGCGGGTCCGGCGGCGGGCCTCCCGGCCGTCAGCGGTGCGGACCGGCGGGCCGCCGAGAAGGAGATGTCCTCGCTCGACCGGCGCATCGCCCGCGCAGGGCAGGACCGGCAGCAGGTGCTCGACGCGTTCGCGGCCCACGACCAGGCGGACTACGCCGGGCTCGGGGAGCTCCAAGCGAAGCTCGCGGCGGTCGATGCGGAGCTCGAGCAGCTCGAGACGCGGTGGCTCGAGGTCGCGGAGCTGCTCGGGGCGTAGGTGCCGGGCGGGCGGCCGCGACGGGCGGGCGCGACGGGCGGGCGGCGCGACGGGCCGCGGGGCGCGGCGCGGCATGACCGGGCGTGCCGACGACAAGTGCGCCGCGCTGACGACCGCGCAGTTGTCGTCGGGGCGCGCACTCGGGGTCAGGCCCAGGGGTCGTGCACCCAGTCCGGCAGCGGGCGGAGCTGTCCCCACGCGAACCGGCTCTCCCCGACGAAGTCCTGCACGTCGTTGGCGAAGCGCCAGGCGAAGCGGTCGTCGGGCTCGTCCTCCTGTAGGAAGATCCCGACGCTCTCGTCGGCCATCGTGACTTCGACCTGGTGCTCGTTCTCGCCGAGCGGTGCGTCGAGCCGGAGCGGAACGCGCTCCTCGGGCGCTGCCAGCGCGTCGGGGACGAACTCCGCGCCGATGCGGATCCAGGTGCCGTCGGAGGGCTGGCGGAACGGGCTCCTGCCCGGCAGTGCGGTGACGATCCCGATCTGGACCGACTCCCGCTCCTCGGGCGTGAGCATCGCGTCGAGAACCGGCTCGACGACCCGCGGGATCGTCTCGGACAGGAACGTCTGGACCATACGCACGGCTCAGTCGCCCAGGCTGATGCTCAGCGAGCGGAGCAGCCCCGCCAGCTGCGTCCGGTCGGTGGGGGAGAGGTCCGCGAGGATCGCAGCCTCGGCCTCGACCAGTCCCGCGATCGCGGCGTCGACCGCCGTCCGGCCCTCGGGCGTCAGCGTGACGAGGACCCCTCGCCCGTCGCTGGGGTCCGTCCGCCGCTCGACGAGCCCCCGGTCCGCCAGGCGGTCCACGCGGTTCGTCATCGTGCCGCTCGACACCAGGGTCTGCTGCAGCAGCGCCTTCGGGCTCAGCTCGTACGGCTCGCCCGCGCGGCGCAGCGCCGACAGGACGTCGAACTCCCACGACTCCATGTCCCCGGCCGCGAACGCCGTCCGCCGCGCCCGGTCGAGGTGCCGGGCCAGCCGCCCCACCCGCGACAGCACGTGCAGCGGCGCGAAGTCGAGGTCCGGTCGCTCGCGATGCCACGCCGCGACGATGCGGTCGACCTCGTCCTCCTGCGGCATCCGTCCATCATGGCAGCGGTGGCGGCGGACGGGAGGGGCGGCGCAGGTTGGTGGTGGGCCTCCCGGCCGGCGGATGGTCCGGTTGGTCGCTGGACGGGAGGGGCGGTGCGTGCTGGTGGCGGGCCTCCCGGCCGACTGATGGTCGCGCTGGCCGGCGGGCGCACGGGGCGGCGGATGCTGCATGGGATGATGTCGGGGCGCCTTCGGGCGTGGTCCGCCTTGGTGTAACGGCAGCACATCAGCCTTTGGAGCTGTGGGGTCCGGGTTCGAATCCTGGAGGCGGAGCCGACAGGTCACCGCGACCGGGATCCGGACGGCGGCGAGTTCGCGGCCCAGCGGGGACATCATTTCGTGAGGTGCGCCTGGGACAGAAACACGGCCGCTCGACGGAGGATCTCGTTCTCCTGCTCCAGCAGCCGGTTCCGTTTCCGCAACTCCCGCAACTCGGCGTTCTCCGCGCTCGTGACACCGGGCTTGAAGCCGTCATCGACGTCCGCACGACGCAACCAGTTCGTCACGGTCCCCTCGGATATCCCGAAGTCCTTCGCGACCTGCGTCAACGGGATCTCGCCCCGACGAGCGACCGCGATCACGTCGCGTCGGAACTCCTCCGGACACGGCTTGGGCATGATCGACATCCTTCCAGCGGGGACCAGATGCTCACACGTCAAGGAGTCAACCGAACCTGCAGCAGCCCCCCGCTGGTGCAGACCCTCTCAACCTGGCGCTGACGGTGAACCGAAGAGCACCTGGTGGCCGTGCCCCCAGGTGCTCTTTCGTTTCCGTCTCGTTCCGCCCCGTCCCAGAGCTCCTACTGAACTGGCAGTTTCTGCCCGTCAGGCGTATCGTGACGTCATGTGAGCGAGGACGGTCTGACTGCACTGGAAGGGTCGCGCCTGCGCGCATCAGAGCGGTGCTGCGAACTGTTCATCGCTCGTGGCACAACGGACATCTCCATCGCGGAGATCGCGGACGCTGTGGGTATCTCCCCGCGTTCCTTCTACCGGTACTTCCCGATCAAGGCGGAGTCCGTCGGGCCGATGTTCGACGCCACCATCCGCGCGTCGAACGCGATGATCACCGGGGCCCGTCCTGATGCGCCGCTGCTCGAGGTGCTCGTTCAGGCGTTCCACACGACTCTGTTCGAAGACGCGCGTGTCCGTACTCGAGCGATCCTGCCGCTGGTCTTCGAGGACCCGGAGATGTGGTCCGTCTTCATCCGGAAGCTGCACGACGGTGAACGCTCCGTAGCCCCGATCCTGGCACCCCGACTCGGGGTGCCAGTCGACTCGCTGCAGGCTCGAACCGCTGCCGCGGCAGTGGCCAGTGCCCTCCGGATCGCGCTCGAGGTCATGGTCACCTCCGGAGGTGACCCAGCCGCCGTCTACGCCGAAGCGCTCGATGCGTTCGCCGCAGGGCCGCTCCGTCCGCGAGACGACCGTGCCGAAGCCTTGACCGGCGCGGCAAAGACGCGTGTGCCCACCGGCACCGAAGTGGACCACGGCTGGCAGACCGCTGGCCGGAATGAGAAATAAGGACAGCACACCATGAAGGCAGCACGACTGAACGCACCCGGAACGGACTTCGTCATCGAGGACGTCCCCGTCCCGACGCCGGGTCCGGGCCAGGTGCTGATCCGGATCGCAGGCGCTGGAGCCTGCCACTCGGACCTGCACACCAAGACGGGCGAGCAGCAGGCGATCAAGCTCCCGCTCACCCTCGGGCACGAGAACGCCGGTTGGATCGAGTCCTTCGGACCCGGCGCGGAAGGCCAGGGCTTCGAGGTCGGCGACGCGGTCGTCGTCTTCGGCGGCTGGGGTTGCGGGCACTGCCGCTTCTGCCTCGGCGGTCAGGAGCAGCTCTGCAACCTGTTCCTCTGGGGCGGCATGGGGCCCGAGGGCGGGTACGCCGAGTACCTCGTCGTCCCGTCGGTGCGTGAGCTCCTGCACGCCGACGGCCTCGACCCCGTCACGGCAGCACCGCTCACCGACGCAGCCCTCACACCGTACTCGGCCGTGAAGAAGACGCTGCCCTACCTCGTCCCCGGCACCACGGCGGTTCTCATCGGGGCCGGCGGGCTCGGTCAGTACGGCGTCCAGTTCTTCAAGCTCCTGTCGCCGGCGACGCTCATCGTGGTCGACACCGACGAGCAGAAGCGGGAGACCGCGCGCAGCCTCGGCGCGGACCACGTCATCGACCCGCGGGACGCCGACGCGGCGGAGCAGATCAAGGCGATCACCGGCGAGGACGGTGCCGCCGCCGTCGTCGACTTCGTCGGCATCGACGCGACGATGGCGCTCGGCGCTGGTGCCGTCGGACGTGACGGGCTGTTCGTGCTCGTCGGTCTCGCCGGTGGCAGCTTCCCGTTCTCGTTCTTCTCGCTCCCGAGCAACGCGGCGATGATGACGAGCAACTGGGGTACCCGCAACGAGCTCGAGGAAGTCCTCGCACTCGCCCGCTCCGGACGGCTCGTCTCGAACATCGAGCAGTACCCGCTGTCCGAGATCAACGAGGTCTTCCAGCGGCTCGCCACCGGCAAGATCCCCGGACGAGCCGTCCTTGTCCCCTGAGTACACCTACACAGCAGCTCCGAGACGGACGGGAGGCGCGGTGCCAGCTTGCAGCTCGGCACCGCGCCTCCCGTCCGTCTTGGAGCTGGGCTGTCCAATTCTGAAGAGAATCGCGGAGAGCGGCGGCAGCATGCCCTCTACCGCTCCACCATGTAGGGAGTCGTAGGTCTACCCGGTCAACGCCGATCAGTTTCCGCGACGGTGCGGAATCAGGTTCGTCCCCCTTCGGTGGCGTGGAACGAATCCTAGAAACCCGTGGAACGCCCGTCAGTCCTGGGATCCGCGATCTGTGCCAATACTGGCCTGCGCGAATAGACCGAACACCTCGCGGGGGGGCGTTCAGCAGCCCCTCGGCCCGGCCGTCGTCCGCCCGCTCCTGTCCGCGGGTCCGGCGGGCCGCCGCCCGGCGATCACTTGAACCCGGCCGTCTTGATCGACTCGGTGATCTGCTTCTGGAAGAAGAAGAACAGGAGCAGTGTCGGGATCGCCGCCACGGTCGACGCCGCGACGATGTAGCTCTCGGACGAGGCGTACTGCTGGTGGAACGTCGCGATCCCGACCTGCACCACGCGCAGGTTCGGGTTCGACGTGATGGTCAGGGGCCACACGAACGAGTTCCAGTTCGCCAGGAAGAAGAACACCGCCAGCGCGGACAGGATCGGCCGGGACAGGGGGAGCACGACGCTCCAGTAGATCCGCCAGTACCCCGCGCCGTCGACGAGTGCGGCCTCCTCCAGCTCGTCGGGGAGCCCCATGTAGAACTGCCGGAGCAGGAAGATCCCGAAGGCGTTGAAGATCGACGGCACGATCAGGCCCCAGTAGCTGTCGAGCATGCCGAGGAGCCGGACGATCTCGAACTCCGGGATCAGGACGACCGGCAAGCTGACGAGCAGCGTCGAGAAGATGATGAGGAACACCGTCTCGCGACCGCGGAGCCGCAGGCGGGCGAGTGCGTACGCGGCCATCGAGTGGAACCAGAGTGCCGCGACCGTCACGACCGCCGAGACGAACGCGCTGTTTAGCATGTACCGCGCGAACGGGACCTGCGTGAAGACGTAGACGAAGTTCGACAGGGTCCAGTGCGCCGGGAGCAACGAGCCGCTGAAGATCTCGGACTCGCCCTTGAACGAGCTGAGCACCATGTACACGAGCGGGAAGATCGCGAGGACACCGACGACGACGCCGACCACGAACAGGATCGTGTTCTTCCGCGTCCACCGCCGTTCGCGCGTCCGCCGCAGCCGGGGCGCGCGTCCGTCGCCCGTCTGTCCCGGCACGGACACCGCTGGGTCGTCGATTCGGAGATCGCTACTCGTCATCGATCCGCCCTCCCTTCGTGATGCGGAACATGAATGCGCTCCAGGCGAGGAGCACGAGGACGAGGACGGACCCGATGGCCGCCGCGTACCCGTACTCGCCGTAGAGGAACGCCTGTTGGTAGATGTAGAAGATGAGCAGCGAGGTCGAGTCGGCCGGCCCACCGCCGGTCAGGATGTAGATGAGGTCGAAGCCGCCCGTGATGACGGCGATCGTGACCGTGATGAGCACGAAGAGCGCCGTCGGCCGGAGCATCGGCCAGGTGATCGACCAGAACCGCTGCCACGCGGTCGCGCCGTCGATGCGGGCCGCCTCGTACAGCTCCGCGGGGATGTCCTGCAGCCCCGACAGGAAGATCACCATGTAGTAGCCCATCTGGAACCAGATGCTGATCACGACGACGGTGCCGAGCGTGTACCGCGGATCGCCGAGCCATGAGATCCCGTGCACCCCGACGGTCGCGAGCAGCTGGTTGACGTAGCCGACCTTGTCCGAGAGCAGGAACTGCCACATGAGCCCGACGACGACGAGGCTGATCACGTAGGGCGCGAACAGGGCGCTGCGGATGGCGCCGATGAACGGGATCCGCTGCTGGACGAGCAGGGCGAGGAGCAGCGACACGACGAACACCGACGGCACGAGCACGACGAGGTACGTCACGGTGACGCCCGCGCTCTGCAGGAACGCCGGGTCGTGCACCATCCGGACGTAGTTCTGGACGCCGATGTACGTCAGGTTGCCGAAGCCGTCGAGCCGGAAGAACCCGAGCACGATCGCGATGACCATCGGGATGAAGACGAACAGCAGCAGGCCGAGGGAGTCGGGCAGCAGGAACAGCAGTGCTGCGAAGCCCTCTCGGCGGGCGCGTGCGCGTCCTGCCGTGCGCCGACGCGGCGGTGCCGCGGCAGAGCCGGTCCCGGACGTCGTCGTCCGGTCCGCGCGGATGGTGGTGGTCACAGCAGCGTCGCTCCCTGGTAGGTCTGCATGAATGCCTCGATGGCGGACTCGGCCCGCGCCGCTTGTCCTGCCGCGTCGCCGCCGGCTGCCTGCACCTGCTGGATCGCGTCGGAGATCGCCTTGTACACGACCGGTGGGTACCGCGGCTCACCGCGACCGGTCGGCAGGACGACGTCGTGGAAGAACTTGAGCTTCGCGTCGTCGTACGCGCCCTTCGCCTGCATCACCCGGTCCACGGACCGCCGTGGCGGCATGTCGGACTTGGCGACCGTGCACCAGTCGACCAACCGTTGGACGCTGTCGTCCGCCATGCTCCCGACGGTCTCGACGACGAACTTCGCGGCGGCCTCGGGGTTCCGTCCGCGCGCGTTCACACACCAGGCCCACCCTCCCAGCACGGTCCGTGGGGTCCCGCCGGGCGGCGTGGGGAGCGGGAAGATCCCGTAGTCGAACTTCGGTTGCTCGCCGCGGAACCCCGCGACCTGCCAGATGCCCGACTGCCACATGGCGGCGTAGCCCGCGGCGAAGGCGCCAGGGAGGTCCCCTGCGGCCGGATCGGTCCGCGGCGCCACCCCGGTCGACACCGACCGGCCGAAGAGCTCGAGCGCCGCGGTGACCGGCGCGCTGTCGAACGACGGCTTCTGGTGCTCGTCGACGACGTCACCGCCGCCCTGCCACATCCACGGGTACCAGGTGAAGTTCTGGAAGTAGCCGGGCACCGTCTCGAACACGAGCCCGGACTGCTTGTCGGTCGTGAGCCGGTGCGCGACGTCCAGCATCTGGTCCCAGGTCCTGGGGATGTCGCCCTCGCTCAGGTGCGCCTTCTCCCAGGCCGGCACGCTGTAGTACATCGCGAGCGGCTCGACCTCCATCGGCAGCCCGTAGACGCCCTTGCCGATCCGGCGCGTCGCGAGGATGTCGGGGTCGAAGTCGTCGATGGCCTCCTGCGTCATGTACGGCGCGAGGTCGAGCAGCGCGCCGCCGTTCGAGTAGCGGAGGAAGTCGCCCGGACTGATCAGGAACACGTCGGGGCCGTCGCCGGACGCGAAGGCCGTGGCCAGCCGTGTGTTCGACGGGTCGGTGAAGTTCGGGATGTACACGTTCCGGACCTGTTGGCGGTGCCGGGTGTTCCAGTCGCGCACGGCCTTCTCGAACCAGTCGCTCTGCGTCTTCACCTGGCCGGTCCCGGACAGTGGCGCGTAGAACTGCCAGAACTGCAGTGGCTCGTCCGCGCTCGACGCGCGGGTCGAACACCCGGCGAGGGAGATCGTGGTGGCGGCGGCGGCGGCCACGCCGGCGGCTCCGGTGAGGAAGCCGCGTCGGCTGAGACCGGTGCTGGAGGTGCTCGTCATGGTGCTCCTCGGGTTCGACCGATGGGTGGGGGAGGGGCGCGGGACTCAGACCGCGACGTCGCCGCACAGGTGGACCCGGACGCCGAGTCGGTCGAACGCGGTCGCTTTCGCGACGAGCGCCCGGTCGGCGGTGGCCGCGTCGGGGGCGTAGACCACCGAGAGGTGGTTCGCCCGGTGCCGCGCCATGAGCTGGTCGCGGCTGACGCCGTGCAGCACGGCGTGCATCATGGGCCACTCCGGGTTCGTCGCCGCCCACCGGCGTTCGGACTCCTCGGGCGGGAGGCGCACCGCGGTGCCGCGGCCGATGTCGATCTGGAGGTCCTGCCCGTCGAGCCACACGCGGGACCACACGATCTCGCCCGGCTTCGACACCGCGCGGATCGTCGATCCCCCGAGCGGGAAGAAGACGCGGTCCTGCCGCCATCCCTCCGCGCCGGCGTACCCACCGTCGACGTGCGACGGCGGGATCGAGCCGGAGATCTCGAACACCCAGGTGAAGTCCCCCTCGAACTCCTCACCCCAGCGGATGTCGTGGAGCGTGGTCGACGGGTCGAGGCCCATGGCCGTCCAGACGCGGTTCGTGACGAGCGCGTCGACGGCGACACCCTCGTCGGCCTCGTTGAAGTGCGGCAGGGCGAGTCCGTCGTAGAGCACGCGGCTGCCGTCACGACTCGTGACCGGCGGCCGGTCCGGGTCGTTGAGGAGGCCCTCCGCGAAGTCCGACGCCGGGCACGTGTCCTTCAACCCCTGCTGGTACTGGATGCCGACGGCGTCGAGGCCGAAGTCGTCCGCGATCCGGAGCGCTGCCACGTACATCGCGCACTGCCAGCGGACCTGCCGCTCGGTGAGTTCCGTCGCCTCGTCCGCACCGAAGCGGAAGGTGAACCCCCGCTCCTCGACGAAGCGTCGGACCGCGTCCGCCTCGCTGTCGGGGACGCGTTGCATCTCGGCCCACAGGGCGGACTGCGACAGCCGCTCCTTGTAGACCCCGAGGCGGTTGAGCACCTCGTCGTCGATGATCGCGTTGTACATCCCCATGCAGCCCTCGTCGAACACACCGATGATCGCCTTGTCGGTGCGGAGGACGTCGGCCACGGCGACACCGAGGTCGCGCGCGGCGCCCGCGGGGATGTCCGGGAGCTCGTGGACGTGCGACGTGTCATGGGTGACCGAGCCGGTCTCGAGCCACGTGTGCAGGCCGTCGAGGAACCAGCGGTCGGTGAAGTCGACGCTCCAGAGCGTGGAGTAGGGGATCCGTGCCTTGGTCAGGCCGCCGTTCAGGCCGAGCAGTCCGACGAGTCCGGGCCAGTCACCGACGAAGTTCGCGACGGTCAGCACCGGGCCGGCGTGGTCGCGCAGACCGGCGAGCACGTGGTGGGAGTACTGCCACCCCGCGATCGCGACGACGAGCGGAGCGTCGGTCGGGATGCCGCGGAACACCTCCATGCCCATCCGCTGGCTCGAGATGAGGCCGTGCCCCGTCACCGGGTCGACCGGGAGGGCCCGCACCACGCGGCGGCCCATGGCCGCGACGGCGTCGGTGATCGCGGCCTCCATCCGGGCCTGCGTGGGCCAGGTGGCCGTGTTCGCGCTCTCGCGGAGGTCGCCGCTCGCGACCAGGTAGACCGTGTCCGGTTCCGCGACGGGCCGTGGGACCGCGGTCGGCAGGACGGTGGTCATCGTCGTGCCCCAGCGGCACGGTCGCCGACCGAACGGTCGAGGACGTCGACGCGCCGGACGGTGCTGAGGGGGTGTTCGAGGCTGTTGCGCATGAGGGCTCCCGCTCCTGCGTCCGGTCGACGTTGACCGGGGCGCTTCGCCATTGTGCACGAAATCGATTTCACCGTCAAGGTGTTTCCGGCGCCGATCCGGTCGGCCGGATCAGGGGGCCTGGAGGCGCGATCCGGCCGGCCGGATCAGGGGCCCTGGAGGCGCGGTCCGGCCGGTTCCACCGCGTGCCGGAGGACGATCGTGCGGGACGGCTGGGTGTCTCCGGCGATCCGTTCGAGGACGAGCCGCGCGGCGGTCGCCCCCATGTGGCCGGCCGGCAGACGCACGATCGTGACGGCCCGGGGGGAGATCGTCGTGAACGGCAGCGCGCCGACGACGGCGACGCCGAAGCGGAGCGGCGAGAGCCCGTGCTCGTCGAGCACCTGGAGCACCCCGACCCCCATGAGGTTGTTCGCCGCCACCACCGCGTCCGGCGGTTCCGGCAACGCGAGCAGGGCCTCCATGGCCGACACGCCGCCGTCCACCCGGAAGTCCGAGTGCCACAGCAGCCCGTCCTCCGGCGCGTGGCCGGTCGCTCGCGCGACGGCGTCGGACCACCCACCGGCGCGCTCGACGGCGGTCGAGACGTCCGCTGGGCCGGTGATGCAGGCGATGCGCCGGTACCCCTCACCGATGAGGTGCTCGGTGGCCTCGCGCCCGGCCTCGCGGTTGAACATGGTGACCACGTCGACGTCGTCGCGGCTCGGCCGGTCGACCGCGACGACCGGCCGTCCCCGCGCGACGACACCGCCGAGGTCCGACATCGCCGACGCGGGGGCGACGATGATGCCGGCCATGTTCTCGGACTCGGCGATGCGGAGGAACTCGGCCTCGCGTTCGACCGACTCGTCGGTGTTGCAGAGCACGACCGAGTAGCCGGCGTCGTTGACGACGTCGGCGACCCCACGCGCCATCTCGGTGAAGTACGGGTTCTCGATGTCCGGGATCACGAGTGCGATGACCTCGGAGTTCCGTCGCCGCAGCGTCCTCGCGGTCCGGTTCGGCGTGAACTGCAGGTCCTCCGCCGCGCGGCGCACTCGGCGCACCTTGTCGGGGGAGACGTTCGAGCCGTTGAACACGCGGGAGACCGTCGCCGGCGACACCCCGGCGCGCGACGCCACATCGTAGATCGTCGTCGCCACCTCGGCCCTCCCGTCGTTGACACCCCGTCCCGCGAACCATACAGTGCGGCGCACGGTCTCTGAAATCGGTTGCACCCACGGCAGTGTGCGGCGGGGCCGTGCGGGCTGCCGACCCCGACGTGGAAGGACCCCTGATGCTGCACGACATCGCCACGATCCGACGGACCGAGACCCGGTCGATCAGTCCGGAGAACCCCGACGGCGCACGAGGGGGTGGCGGCCGTGCGACGGACGGGACCGGTGCCGAGAGTGCCCGGGACCTCGGGCCGGGCTGGAAGGTGTCGCCGAGCGTCGACGTCGCCCCGGGCGCCACGTACGACCTGGCGCGGATCACCGGCCCCGGACGGATCACCCACCTCTGGATCACGACGCACACCGACCACTGGCGCACCCTCGTCCTCCGCGCGACGTGGGACGACGCCGACGAGCCGGCCGTCGAGGTCCCCTACGGCGACTTCTTCTGCTCCGGCTGGGGGCGCTTCGCCCAGGTGTCGTCGCAGGTCGTCGCGGCGAACCCGAACGGCGGGTTCAACAGCTACTGGCCCATGCCGTTCCGGCGGAACGCGCACCTGACCCTCGAGAACACGTCGACGGTGCCCGCACGGGTGTACTTCCAGGTCACCTACGAGCTCGGGGACGTCGGTGACGACGCCGCCTACCTGCACGCGCAGTGGCGCCGGAGCAACCCGTTGCCGGACGGCGAGACGCACGTGCTGCTCGAGGGCGTCGAAGGACGCGGCCACTACGCGGGGACCTACCTGGCGTGGGGGGCGAACGCGCCGGGCTGGTGGGGCGAGGGCGAGATCAAGTTCTGGATCGACGACGACACCGACCACCCCACGATCTGCGGCACGGGCACCGAGGACTACTTCGGCGGCGCGTGGAACTTCGACGTGCCCGGGCAGGGGTACACCGCCTTCTCGACGCCGTACCTCGGGATGCCGCAGGTCATCCGTCCCGACGGGCTCTACGACAGCCAACAGCGGTTCGGGATGTACCGGTGGCACCTGGCCGACCCGATCACCTTCCGGACGGGACTGCCACGGGTCGACATCCAGGCCCTGGGCTGGCGGAGTGGTGGCCGGTACCTGCCCCTCCACGACGACATCGCCTCGACCGCGTTCTTCTACCTGGACCGACCGACCGCCGCCCGTCCTCCGGCACCCACGCACGACGCCATGGAGGTCCACCTCGGCTCCGGCGCGGCTCCGCGCGCGAGCTGAGCAGCCCGGTACCGGCCGACGACCCGGCGCGGGCGCCGACCGACGGGCGGGCAGGGGTGCCGGCCGGCGGGCCCGCGGCGCTGCCCGCCGGGTGCCGGCCGGCGGGTGCCGGCCGGCGGGTGCCGGCACCCGCGTCCGTCAGTCGCGGAGCTCGAGTTCGACGACGTCGCCCGCCGCCAGCGCGACCGGTCCGCTGCCGAAGCGACCCGCCGCCTCCAGGTCGACCGTGACCGAGCGCGCGTCCAGCACGCCCCCATGGAGCAGCAGGCGCGCCTGCCCGTCGTCGACGACCACCTCGCCCCACCCGCGGGCCGTGGTGACGAGGCAGCGGAAGACGCCGTCGCGCACCGCGGCGGCACGTGGCGCGAGGTGCAGCGTGCCCGTCGTGGCGTCCCAGGCAGTCCCCGTCAAGGCGAGCAGGACGCCCCAGCTCGCCATCGACCGGGCGTAGTGGTTCCCGCACTCCACCTCGTTCCACGGGTTCCGCTTCCGGCCGTCGTACCGGTCGCGGACCGCGCGCACCAGCTCGAGCGCCTCGTCGACGAGTCCCTCGTACACGAGGGTGGTCGCGACCTGGTACTCGATGCCGCTCCAGACCTCGTCGCTGTACACGAACGGGATCCGCGGCCGATCCCCACGCGGCCACGAACAGAGCAGCAGGCCGCGGTCGTCGTCGAGCGCGTACGTGCGCTGCACGCTGTGGAAGTCGGCGAACCCCCTCCGGAAGTTGTGCTCGTACACGGCACGCACCGCGCTCCGGACGTGGTCCTCCGGCAGGACGTGTCCCAACCCCGCGAGGTGCGCGAGGGTCTGGCCGAACAGCTGGTCCGACAGGCACCCCGTCCCGTACTGGTAGCGGTGGGCGTCGACGTCGTCGGTCCGTTGCTCGTAGTACTCGCCGTTGAACAGCAGTGCGTCCATCCGCTCCGCGCCCCGCTCGGCCGCCTCCCGGTACCGGTCGACCGCGGCCTGGTCGCCGAGGTGCTCCGCCATCGCCGCCGCTGCCCGGAGGGCCGCGAAGAACATCGAGTTCGCCAGGGAGTTCTCGCCGTGGAACTCGATGTCGTACGTGTTGTGCTGCTCGCTGTCGAGCACGCCGTCGCCGTTCGCGTCCCACGCCCGGAACGCGAACTCGAGCGCCAGCTGCGCCGCGGGCCAGAGTTCCGTGAGGAACCCGTCGTCGCCGCTGAACCGCCACTCGCGGTACAACCGCACGATCGTCCCCATCTGGCCGTCGACCGCAGGGTGGAACTCGTGCGGGTCGTTGCCGAAGACCGCGTTGGTGCGGAACCGCATGCGGCCGTCGGGCAGCGTCTCGTCGAGGAACTCGGTCCGCCGTGCGCTCCGCTCGAGTGACGGGAACAGGTTCGCCACGGTCTGCGCGTAGTTCCAGACGTGCGTGCAGGTGCCTTCACAACTGCCGACGTGGTCGAAGCTGCCCTCCCACGCGGCGAACCGGCCCTCCTCCGAACCGTCGTCGAGCAGGAGGCACGTGGTGCTCCGCAGCGCGACGAGCGTCGACGACACCGCGTCGACGACCTCCGGCGGCAGCGTCGAGTCGAACAGGGCGTCGTGGAACGCGAGGGTGTCGCGCTCGAGCGCCTCGAGGGACCCGGTCAGGTGCTCGGCGACCGCCCAGGCGTCGGTGTGTCGGGTCGCGTAGTGGTTGCGGACCACCTGGTCCTCGTGGGTGTTCGGCAGGCCGCAGTTGCCCTGCCACGCGCGGGGCCGGTTCGGGACGTGCCAGGTGAGCAGGAACTCGAACGCGTGGGTCTCGCCCGGTGCCAGGACGTGTGCGACGGCGAGGCTGCCGACCCGCTGGCGCGGGAGCCGTGTGACGTCCGTCTCGTCCTCGAGGGTGAAGGCGATCGGCGGCTCCAGGTGACCGTCCTCGGTGAAGTCGTCCCAGAACAGCTGGACACCGTCCTGCCAGCGGTCGACGGGCCACTGCTCCGTCATGGTCGCGTCGGCGTCGATCGTCGCCAGCACGGCGCTGCCGTGGAGCGGGTGCTCGGGTGGCAGGTCGGTGCCGAAGACCAGTCCGGTGAGTCCGGGCTCGCGACGGCCCGTCACGGTCGGGATCCCCTCGACCACCGGCGCCTGGAACATGTCGTGCCCGCGATGCCCGATCGGGTTCGACATGGACCCGGCCACGCTCACCTCGACCGGCGTGTCCAGGGGGTTGTGCACCCGGTAGCGGATCACGGCGCCCGGCAGCCCGGAGGCGTCCACGTCGAGGGGCACGAGGGGCGTGAACGCGGTCATCTCGACGTCGACGGGGACCGCGTCGTCGGTGAGGTCGATCCGGAGCAGCGGGTACTCGCCCCGCATCGTGCTGCCGGCGAACCGCGGCAGTCCGGCGACCTTGCCGATGTGGTAGCCCGAGTCGCCCTCATGGGGTCCCGGCAGGCGCGACTCCAGCACCCGGGTCACGGCGGCACGGCCGGGTACCGCCGCGCGCAGGGCGAAGAACGTGAACGGGAGCCAGGTCCCCTTGTCCGGGTGGTTCGCGATCTCCCAGTCCCGGAACTCGCCGCGCGCGCCGACGGACACGTTGCCCGTCCCGATGCCACCGAGCGGGAAGGCCGCGACCGTGTCGGTGGCGGGATGGACCCGGAGGCCCGACCAGGGTCGGGCCCGGACCCCCTGCTCGTCCGGGGCGACCGTTTCCGCCGCTCCCGGTGTCTCGGCCGTCGGGGCCGCGGTGAGCGCCGGTCCCGGGTGTGCAGACGTCGTGGTCATCGTGCTCCTTTGCTCGAATGGGCCGAGCATCGCAGAAACCGATTTCACGCACAAGAGGCTGATCCGGCATCCGTCATCCCGCTCCTGGCGGGGATTTGCGAGCATCGCGTGGGACTCGCTGTTGACATCCGGGCGCAGCGGCGGTTCACTGCGTGTAATCGATTTCGGTCGAGATGCCAGATGCAACGACGCATTGAAGGGATCCACCGTGTACGCACCCGGACCACGGCAGACCGGCGGGACACCCGCCGGCGCCGGTCACCTCCTCAGCCGCCGGACCCTGCTCCAGGGTCTCGGTGTCGCAGCGGCCGTCCCGGCCCTGTCGGCCGTCCTCTCCGCCTGCTCGACGGGCGGTGGTTCCGGCGGCGGCGGCAAGCTCACCTTCGTGTACATGGGGAACGCGACGCAGCAGAAGGCGACGAAGCAGGCGTACCAAGCGTTCATCAAGAGCCACCCCCGGATCGACTTCGAACCCCAGGGGATCGCGAGCAACAACTGGGCGTCGTTCGCCAACACGCTGTCGACCCGGATCGCGGGCGGACAGACGCCGGACGTCATCGACATCGCGACGGAGGGCCTCGGGATCTTCCGGTCCAAGCAGCTCGTCGCGCCCCTCGACCCCTACATCGCGAAGCACCGGGCGGCGATCGACGACTACTACGCCGACCTGCCGCCTCGTTACAAAGCGGTGAACGACCAGTTCGGCAACCCCGGCAAGACCACCTACTACATGCCCGGCGGGTTCAACACCGTCGCCCTCTACTGCAACGAGGAGGTCTTCGCCAAGGCCGGTGTCGACCTGCCCGGTGACGAGGACTGGACCTGGGACGACTTCGAACGCGCCGCGGCCAAGATCAAGCAGAAGACCGGCGCGTACATCCTGAACTTCACGAGCGACCAGTTCGCCTACATCATGCCGTGGCTGCTCACCAACGGCGCCAGCACGTTCAACGCCGACTGGACCAAGCCCACCATCGACTCGGACGCCGCGATCGAGGCAGCCGAGTACTGCCGCATGATGGTCGCCAAGGGGTACGCGCCGAAGCCCGGCGGCACGTTCGACGCGCCCACTGCGCTGTCCCAGGGCAAGCTCGCGTCGCTCGCCGGTGGTCGTTGGCCGAACATCGACATGCAGCGTCTGCACCTCGTCGACAAGGTGCGCATCGTCAAGTCGCCCATGAAGACGGTCTCGGCCAGCCCGATCGGCTGGGACGCGTTCCCGATCCTCAAGGCATCGCAGGACAAGGACGACGCCTGGACCTTCATCGAGTACCTCACGACCAAGGAGTCGGCGATCACGGCCGCCAAGGCCGGTGGCTCGAACGTCCCGGCCCGCAAGTCGGTCGCGCTCAGCTCGGCGTTCCTCGACGGCGCACCGAAGGGCACCGAACTGCTCTACCAGATCGCCCAGGACGCGACACCCGTGCCCTCGATCAACCGGGGCGCCGAGAGCGAGCAGGCGATCGAGGCGGCGTGGCTCAAGATCCTGCTCGGGAACGGCGACCCGGCCGCCACACTGAAGCAGGTGAACGAACAGTTGGAGGCGCTGCTGTGACCGCCGCGCTGACCAGCACCGTCGCGCGGGCGGGTGCCAAGCGTCCCGCTCCGGCCGGCTACCGGCAGCCGAACTGGCTCGGGTACGCCTTCCTCAGCCCCGCGCTGCTCCTGTTCATCGTGTTCATCGCGGTGCCGTTCGTCGCGACCATCGTCCTCGCGTTCTTCTCGTGGGACCTCCTGACGCCGGCGCGCCCCGTGGGTCTGGCGAACTTCGGGCGGCTGTTCACCGACGGCACCCTCGGGCACGCACTGCTCAACACGTTCGTGTTCGCGTTCGCGTCGGTGGTGACGCACGTCCTGGGCGCGATGCTCCTCGCGGTCGCGGTGAACCGGGCGATGAACCGGGTGCTGTCGTACTTCGTGCGGGCGGCCGTGTTCTTCCCGTTCCTGATCTCGTGGGCCGCGGTCGCGCTGCTCTGGAAGTACGTGCTCGACCCGTCGTTCGGGTACGTGCAGTACTACCTGCACCTGGTCGGGGTCGCGGCGCCGCAGTGGTTCACGGACCCGCACTGGGCGCTGGCGTCGTTGATCGGCGTCGACTTCTGGCACACCATCGGGTACACCTTCGTGATCATGCTCGCGGGTCTGCAGACCGTCCCGTCCGAGCTCCAGGAGGCCGCGCGCACCGACGGCGCGAGCGAACGACAGGTGTTCCTGCACATCACGCTGCCGCTGATGTCGCCGACGATCTTCTTCGCGACGATCATCACGTTCATCGGGGCGTTCCAGATCTTCGACCCCATGCAGATCATCACGAGCGGCGGACCGGACAACGCCACGATCTCGGTCGTGATGTACCTGTACCGGACCGGGTTCCAGGCCTTCCAGATCGGTTACGCGTCGGTGATCGCGCTCGTCGTGTTCGTCGTGATCATGGCGGTCACCGCCCTGCAGTTCTGGGCCTCGCGGAAGTGGGTGTACGAGCAGTGACCGCCTCGATCCTCGAGACCGCAACATCGCCGCGGACCGTCACCGAGCCTCCCGTGCGGCGGCGGCACCGCCGGTTCCGGACCGGGTCCCGCGTGCTCGACCTCGTCCTCCTGCTCCTGGGCCTCCTCATGGTGTCGCCGCTCGTGTGGCTCATCTCGACGAGCCTCACGGCGGCGGGGTCCGCGTTCGCGCTACCGCCGACGTGGATCCCGACGCCGTTCACCGTGCAGAACTTCGCGGGGGTGTCCCAGCTCATCCCCTTCGGCGAGATGTTCCTGAACAGCCTCGTCGTCGCGTCGCTCAGCACCCTCGGTGCGCTGACGACGAGCACCCTGGCGGCGTACGCGTTCTCGCGCCTGCGGTTCCGCGGCAGCGGCGTGCTGTTCGTCGGGATCCTCAGCGCGCTGATGGTGCCGGTCCAGCTGACGGTGATCCCGGTGTTCATCATGATGCGCACCCTGCACCTCATCGACACCCTGGCGGCGCTCGTCCTGCCGCTGCTGGTGAACGTCTTCGACATCTTCTTCCTGCGGCAGTACTTCAACTCGATCCCGCTGGAGCTCGACGAAGCCGCGCGCATCGACGGGGCGGGGCACCTGTGGATCCTGTTCCGGATGCTCGTGCCGCTGTCCGGGCCGGCGATCGCGGCGCTGGTGATCCTGAACTTCCAGGCCGCGTGGAACGACTACTTCGGGCCGCTCATCTTCCTGAACAGTCCGCAGCACATGACGCTGCCGATCGGGCTCGTCACGCTGCAGGCCGGCCAGGGCGGAGGACCGGCGGTGGTCGTGTTCGCCGCGATCACGCTCGTCGTCCTCCCGGTGCTCGTGCTGTTCCTCGTCTTCCAGCGCAGCTTCGTCTCGAGCATCGCGCAGAGCGGGATCCGCGGATGAGCGCCGCGGAGCCCGCCGCCACGACACAGGCCCGTACCGTCGCCCGACGTGTGTGGGACCAGCTCCCGGCGCTGGTCGTGGCCAGCAGCGTCGTGTGCGCCGCGATCGTCGTCGCGGTCCTCGTCGCTCCGGGGGTGACGCCGACGGCGGTGGTGCTCTGGGCGCTCCTCGTCGCACCGGTGTTCGCGGGCCTGGTCGGCGTGACGACCGACGTCCTGAACGGCGCGGATGTCCGGGTGTTCGGCTTCCACCGCTACGTGCGCCACACCGTCCGGCTCGCGCTCGCGTCCGCTGCCGTGCCGGCCGTCGCGGCGGTGTGTTCGCTCGTGTCACTGGAGGTCCTGCACCAGACCCACGCGACGATCACGCTCGTGCCGCTGGCGGTGAGCGGGGCGGTCACGGTCCTCGGATCGCTCGCGGGCCTGCTCGCGCTCCCGGTCGCGGTCCGCGTGCCATCGCTGCGTGGTCCGTCGCTCGCCCTGTTCTGCCTCCGGGCCGTGGCGAGACGGCCGATCCCGGTCGTCGGCGTCCTCGCGGTGGGCGTCCTCGGCCTGTGGGCGGCCGTCACCTGGAGCGCCTCGGTCGTCGTGCTCGTCCCGGGTCCGTTCGCGCTCGTGCTCGTCCTGGCCGCGTCCGCGACGGTGTCGGGAGACCCCGTCTGGCGCCTGCTGGACGAGGAGGGCAGCACCGCCCCGGCGCGGTGACCGCCGCGGTCGACGCGGTCCTCCATGGGCTCCCGCACGATCGGGTGCTCGCGGACGGTGATCTGCTCACCCTCGACCTCGCCGTGATCCCCGACGGGTACGCCGCCTACTCGGCCATCAGTTCCGGCTCGTCACCGATCCTGACGGGTGGACCCTGCGGAGCGCGACCGGCTGCCGGACGGCGCACAGTGAGCACACGATCGCCATCACCGCGGACGGCGCCGAAGTGCTCACCCTGGCGACGCGCACGCGCTGACGCAGTCGCGGCCCGTCAGCCCGCCGTCGTCAGCGCCCCCTTGTCCGTCCCGAGCGCGAACACGTGCAGCAGCCCCTGGTCGGCGCGGGTCGGGAGCGTCACCGACGCGAGCGTCTTGCCGGCCTCCAGTGCGATCTTCGTCGTGGAGAGGTGCGTCCCGAGCCCCTGCGACGAACCGCCGGTGCTGTTGCGGTACGGCGTGGAGGCGGCGGTGCCGTTGCCGAATGACGGGCTGCTGGCGGTCCAGTCGCTGAACCCGAGTGTGGCCTGCTGCGTGGTGCCGTCGGTGTAGGTGAGGGTCAACGGACCGGTCGAGGGACCGTTCGTCGCCGAGCCGATGATGCCGAGCTCGGTGGCTCCCGCGATGGCCGGGACCGCGAGGACCTGGCCGGCGGCGACGATGTTGTCCGGCTGCCCGGGGGTACCCGCCCAGTCGTACTGGATGCCGTCACTCGTGACGGTCGCGCCCGGCGTGAGCCCGCCGGCGGCCAGGGCCTGCGCCGAGTAGCTGAACCCGTACCCGTCGAGGTCGGCCGTCGCCTGCGCGCTGTCGTCGGAGATACCCGTGTTGTCGTAGTACGGAGCCAGGTCGCCGGGCCGGGCCACGAGCACCGACGTGGTCACCGACGGGACCGCACCGGCCGTGCTGGAGAAGGCGAACGTGACCTGCTGGTTGCCGTCGGTGGTGCCTCCGGTGATCGAGACGGGCGTGCTCGCGGTGCCGCCTGCGCGGACGACGAGGGTGCCGGATATCGGGCGGACGGTCAGTCCGGCCGGGGCCTTCGCCGTCCAGTGCACGATCTGAGCGCGGCCTTCGACCGACTGGACACTGAGCGTGGTCGTGCCCGACGTGCCGGGTTGCACGGCCACGGAGGACGGGTTGGTCGAACCGGTCGCGGCGTAGACGGGTGCGCTCTTCGCGAGCAGGGCGTAGATCTCCACCATCGGCGCCGTCTGGTTCACGGGCGACTCACCACCCGAGGCGTCGGGGTCGTTGAACAGTCCGTTCGACTGGCGGTCCTCCACCCATGCGGTGTCGGCGTAGGCGGCCGCCATCCGCGCGTAGCTCGGGTCGTGGTTGATCGCGGCCAGCCCGAACAGGTTCCGGAAGAAGATCGCGTTGAACACGTCGGGCTGGTGGTACAGGTTCCGGTTCGTGCCGTAGTAGCTGACCGAGGCGGCGGCGGTCTGTTCGGCCTGCTGCAGGTAGGTGCGGTTCCCGGTGCTCTCGTAGAGCAGCGTGCCCGCTCCGATCATCGTCCCTTGGTTGTAGCTCCAGAGGGTCTGGTCGATGCTCCCGTCCGGGCTGATGTGGTCGTAGTACATCCCGTTCGCGTTCATCATGCAGCCGCGGGCCCAGTTGTACATGCGGGTCGCCCACGTCAGGTAGTAGGGGTCACGGGTGACCTGGTAGATCTCGAGGCCCACCTCGGCGTTCGGGGCGTTGGAGATCGTGTTGCGCGGGGAGTCCGCGGTGTCCTCCCACATGACCCCACCCGGGCACGCGCCGGTCGAGTCGGTGTCCCACCCGCTGACCGCGAACTTGAAGACGCCCTCGGCCTGCGCCAGGTCCCGCTTCTGGTGGTCGATGGCGTACTGCTGCAGGAAGTCCAGGCCGACCCAGGCGTTGTCGTCGTAGTAGGTGGGCTGGTCGGGGCCGAGCGGGGGCAGCACGCCGGACGCGTAGGCCGGCGGCTGGGCGGCACCGGTGGGGCTGGTCTCGTGCGTGTCGTGGTAGGCCTGGATCCCCTGGTCTCGGGCCTGCAGGTCCCGGGCGTAGCGGGCTCCCACGCCGGGCAGCGATGCCCCCGCATCGGTCGCGGCGAAGCCGTTGACGTCGTCCCAGAGGTAGCCGTACGGCTCGCGGGCGTCGCTGCTCACGTACAGCTTGTGCGCCGGGTCGTAGAGGTTCGCTTGCAACGCCTGGTAGGTCTCGACGGCGCGCTGCGTGTCCACGGGGTTCTGCTTGCTGGCGACCCCCGGCGGGAAGTGGTCCGGGGCCGGAGCGGCGAATGCCGCCGGAGATCCTCCCAGAACGGCGAGGACGGCGGCGGTGGCGGTACCCGCCACGATCGCCCCTGCTCGGTTGCGTGCGCTTCGCTTCACGGTGGCTCCCTCGCTCCGGTCATCGTCGACGCGGAGATCGTTCCAGACGCTAACCGTCCACGCGCGAGCGCGTCAAGGAGGCCCGTCACCAGCGCATCACACCTGCCGCGACTCAGAACGGGCCGCCGAGGAGGAACGGCACCATCGGCGCCACCGCGATCACGAAGAGGATCACCGTGACGACAGCTGCGGCGACGATCGCGATCCCGCCGACCAGCACTGCCGAGAGCCCAGCGAGGGCTGCGAGACGAGCGGGGGTGCTCGTCTCGTGCACGTCCTGGGTCCCTCGTCCGAAGAGGTCGAGCATCGGATCCCCGGGGGCCGTGTCGATCGGCGTGGTCGTGTCCATGCTCGGAGTGTCAGGGGCGACGCCGTGTCCGAGCGTCGGTCGGGCGAGTGATGTCCGTGTGTCCCGGTCCTCCTGACGGCCGATCCCCGGCTCGACACCCTCCTTCGCGCGGGTTGCGGGCGCTCGGAGCGGGGAGCGCCGGTCGCCACGCGCGCTCCGCCCGCTCACTCGGACGCGAGGAACGCCGCGACCGCCGCGGCGACCTGCTCCGGTGCGCCGTGGTTCCACGGGCCGTCGTGGCCGAGCCCGTCGAGCTCGACGTGCTGTGCGTCCGGGAGGACCGTGGCGACTCTGCGGGCCGCCGCGCGCAAGAACGCGGGGCTGGCGGTCCCGGAGACCACCAGCACGGGCTTCCGGACCGTCACGTACTCGTCGAGGCGTCCGTCCACCTGCGCGACGTCGTGGAAGTCGTACCGGACGCCGGGCAGCAGCGACCGGAACGTCGGACCGCCTCGCCGGACGACGGCGTCGACCGCGATGACGAGCCGCGCCGCGACGCGGGCGATGACGCGGGGCATCCGGCGGATGACGGCCGGCGCGGTCTCGGCGACGAGGAGGGAGTCGATGAGTGCGCTGGCCAGGTCGCCGCGCTCGATCTCCCCGGCGAGCCGGCGGACCCCGGCGCGGTCGATCCCGTCCTGGTAGAAGGGCGGCTCGTAGACCGCCGCCGCACGGACCCTGGGCAGGGTGCGGGCCGCTTCGAGGGTGATCACGGCTCCGGAACTCAGACCGAAGACGGCTGTCGCGCCGGTCGCGGCGAGGACCGCGTCGACGTCCTCGACGTCGCGGGCGATGTCGTGGTCGGCGCTGTAGGGGCGAGGGCTCAGGCCGCGCCCGCGCCGGTCGACCGAGTGGACCGTGTACGCGGTCGACAGCACTGCCGCGAAGCGTCGGTAGGCCTGCACGTCGGCCATCGCACCCTGCACGAGGATGACTCCGGGGCCCCTGCCCTGCGAGAGGAACCCGATCGCCGTGCCGTCGGCCGACGTGACGGTCCGCGTGACGACATCGGTCCGAGCCCGCGAGCTCCCCGCGCCGGTGCCGCCCCGTGCGCCGACCACCACGTACGTCATCCGTCCTCCAACTCCTCGCCACGATTCCCGCATCAGCATCAGCATCAGCATCAGCATCAGCATCAGCATCAGCATCAGCATCCGCGTCGGGCGCATGCTGTCACCCCCGCACGAGCGGGAGCCAGATGTCGTCCACGATCTCCACGATCCGGCGGTCCGGCAGTGGCTTGAGCGACATCACGAGGTCGTGTCGGACCAGGTCGGACGGCAGCGAGGCGACCCCGTCCGGCCAGTCCCGCGCCGGGATCTCCCCGCGGGCGGCGGCCCGCTCGAGCATCACCCGACCGATGCTCGAGCGCCCGCCCAGCAGTCGTTCGCGGAGGTCCGCCGGCGACAGTCCGGTCTCGGCGTTGATGCTCGCCATGTAGACGCTGATCGCGGCCATGAACCCCGAGCGGTATGCGTTGAAGTCGCGGAGTGCGTGCAGGACGTCGCCCCGGAGCGAACCCGTGTCCACGAGCTCACGCCGCGAGAACAGACCGCCGTGCTGCAGTGCCGCGAGCACGAGGTCCACCTTCGCGGGCCAGCGCCGGTAGAGCACCGGTTTCGACGTGCCTGCGCGTGCTGCGACGCCCTCGAAGGTGAGCGCGGGGTACCCGACCGCCTGCAGCTCCTCCCACGCGGCGTCGAGCAGGGCCTCCTCGAGCTCGGGTCCGCGGCGACGCGTCTTCACAAGATCCACTTGCGTATCTTACCGCGGACGGATACGGTCGTGCTCGTTAAGAAACGCTCGCGTATCCAAGGAGCATCGTGGACCGGAACCTCTCCAGACTCGCCATCGCACTCGTCGTCGGGGCGATGGCACCGCTGTTCGACTCGACGATCGTCAGCGTCGCCCTGCACACCCTGAGTCACGACTTGCGCGTCAGCGTCGACACGATCCAGTGGGTGAGCACGGGCTACCTCCTCGCGATGGGCGTCACCGTCCCGATCGTCGGGTGGCTGCAGAACCGTGTCGGCGGGCGCCGCCTCTGGATGGCGTCGCTCGTCGTGTTCCTCGTCGGCAGCGTCCTCTGCTCGCTGGCGTGGGACGTCAGCAGCCTCATCGGGTTCCGGATCGTCCAGGGCGTCGGCGCCGGCGCCATGATGCCCCTGCTGACGACCCTGCTGATGCAGGCGGCGGGCGGCCGGAGCGTCGGGAAGCTCATGTCGATCGTGTCGCTCCCCACCGCCCTCGGCCCGATCCTCGGTCCGGTCATCGGCGGACTCATCCTCGGTGCCGGAAGCTGGCCGTGGCTGTTCTGGGTCAACGTGCCGTTCGCCGTCGTCGGTCTGGTCCTCGCCTGGCGGTTCATCCCCGCGGACGGCCCCACCGGCAAGGCCAGGCTCGACGTCGTGGGGCTGGTGCTCCTCTCGCCCGCCGTCGTCGGCATCCTGTTCGGGCTGAGCAACGCGAGCCGGACCGACGGGTTCGCCCGCTTCGACGTCTGGGCGCCACTCGGTGCCGGCCTCCTGCTCCTGGTCGCGTTCTGTCTCTGGGCAACGCGCCGCCGCGACGCCGCCCTCGTCGACCTCGCCTTGCTCCGACACCGACCCCTCGCCGCCGCCGCGACCCTGATGTTCCTGATGGGCGCTGCGCTCTACGGCGGCATGCTGCTGCTCCCGCTGTCGTTCCAGGAGCTGCGCGGCGCGGACGCGCTCGATGCTGGGCTCCTGCTCATCCCGCAGGGCGTCGGGTCCCTGCTCAGCCGCTCTCTCGCCGGGCGGCTCACCGACCGGATCGGTGCTCGCACCGTCGCGATCGTGGGCTTCGCGATCGTGCTCCTGGCGACGATCCCGTTCGCCTTCGCCGACGGATCGACCAGCTCATGGTGGATCGGACTCGTCCTCGTGGTCCGCGGCCTGGGGCTCGGCGCGGTGATGATCCCGATCATGGCCGTCGGCTTCGTCGGACTGGCCCGCCCGGAGATGCCGCACGCCAGCACGATCACCCGCCTGTCACAGCAGCTCGGTGGCGCATTCGGTACGGCGGTCCTCGCGGTCGTGCTCGCCGGTGCCGCAGCCGGGAACGACGCGGCTGCGGCATTCCAGGAGGCGTTCTGGTGGGCGATCGGGGTCACCGCGTTCGCCACGGTGATGGCGGCGCTCCTGCCGGGACGCCGACCCGTGCCGCCGGCGCCCGGCACGCTGGCCCCGCAGCCGGCCGGAGCGTCGGTCGAGTGACACGAACAGGAGGGCACGAACGCACCCGGTGCGTTCATGCCCTCCTGTTCCCGGCGCGGCTCAGCCCCAAGCAGCGGGCGTGGGCGCGTCGACAGGGGCGTTCAGCTGGGCCATGAGGCCGGCGAAGTCCTCGAGGTGCCAGGTGGCGACGATCCTCCCGTCGCGGACCTGGTGCATGTCCATGGTGCGCATCTCGATGCGCTTGCCGGTGGGCCCGTGACCCATGAACGCGCCCTGATGCGTCCCCGAGACGGTGTTGCGGACAGCGACCCTGTCGCCCTGGACGATGACGTCCTGGTGCTCGACGCTGTAGTCCGGCATCGCGTGACGGAACAGCGCGATCTGTGCGGCCATGCCGGCCGGGCCCTGCTCCTGCCCCGAGGCGAGGGGGAGGTCGATCCAGTCCGCCGCCAGGACCTCGTCGTACACGGAGGTGTCACCAGTGCGGAAGGGCTCGTAGAAAGCCAGGACGATCTCGGTGGTGGTGTCGTGCTCGTTCGTGGTGCTCATGGGGTCCGGACCTTTCGTGGCGGTGGTGTGGGTGTTGGTGGTGGGAGAGATCAGGCGGCGGAGTGGGTCGACCGGCCGCCGGGCCGCCTCGGACGATGCGGCGCCGAGGTCACGCGAGTGCCAGGACGAGGCCGGCGATGACGAGCAGCAGCGCCGTGGCGCCGTGGACGCTGAGGGCCTGGCGGAGGGTGCCGCCGTTGGTGACGACGATGATCGCGTCACCGATCGGGGTGATCGCCGCAGCGAGGAGCGCCCAACCGAAGACGTGCGGTCCGGCGACGGCGAGGACGACCAGGGGCACGATGCCCGAGGTGATGTCGCGGACCCCCTTGATGCTCGTGAATGCGCGCCGACGGTCCTCGGCGACGCCGAACCCCGCTGTGGCGATCGCCGGCGCGATGAGGAAGCGGCCGCCGATGAAGAGGATGAAGAGGCATCCGGCGATGGCGACGGAGAAGGCTGCGATGAACACGAGTGATTCCTTTCGGTGTTAGGTAACGCTGATCTGCAATGACCGTAGCGCTTCTCGCCGACGATGTCTACCGGTGTTATCTAACTTCGCTCTGCTACTCTCGGAGCATGTCCCCACGACCAGCACCGGACCTCGACCACCGGCGCGACGAGATCGTCAGCGCCGCCCGCCGCGTCGCGGAAGCCGAAGGGTGGGAGGCGGTGACGATGCGCCGTCTCGCTGCCGAACTCGGTGTCACGCAGCCCGTCATCTACTCCGCGTTCGCCGGAGGCCGGCAGGCGCTCATCGACGCCGTGGCCCTCGACGGCTTCGGCGAACTCGCGGCAGCACTCGAAGCCGCTCCTGCCGAGCCGTTGCCGCGGATGCAGGCGTACCTCGACTTCGCCGTCGGCCGACCCCGTCTCTACGAGGCGATGTTCTCGATGCCGTCCGGGCTCGAGTTCGGCTCGGGGTCCGTTCCCGATGCGCTCGGACGTGGGTTCGCCGCGATCAAGGCGGCGTTCCCCGCTCCGGACGACACGGCGGCCGAGGTCGCGTGGGCCACGGTCCACGGGCTGGCGACGCTCGAGATCGGCGGGCGCCTCCCAGCGGTGCGATCGCGTGCCCGGCTCGACCACGCCCATCGAGTACTCACCGGGAGCTCGGGCCTGTGACGAACAACGCGAGGCGCGCCTCCGCGCTCTGCGGCGTCGCCGTGGCCATCAATGCTGCGGCCCGGCCCCGCTCCGGAGACCTCGACTCAGGGACCAACTGACGGTCGAGATCCAGCGGCTGACAACGGGAACGGACCACCCACTCGACGGTCGTTCGTACCGGAGATCGGATCGGCGAGGAGCCCCCGAGCCTTCTCGATCAGCGCAGCGAGGGCGGGAGGTGCCGACGCTCTTCGCCACGCCATCAGCACTTCGATCGGGGGAGCGTCGCGAACGAGCCGGAACGTGACCCCGGTTCGAGCGTGCAGTGCGGCAGTGGCCTCCGAGGTCATCCCGGTCACCTGACCGGCGGCCACCAGCGTCAGCCAGTCGTCCACGTGCCGGGTGTCACGGAACGCCGCCGGGGCCGAGATGCCTGCCCAGAGGTCGGCTGTTGTGGTCCCGGTGCGCAGATCGATGCCGACGGTGCGGCCAGCGAAGTCGGCCAGGGTGACGCTCCGGCGTCGCGACAGGGGATCGTCGGAGGCGAGGGCCGCGAAGCGTCGCTCTGTGCCGATCGGAGCCGAGTCGAAGCGAGGATCATCGACAGGACGACGCAGGATCGCGACGTCGACGCCGCCCTCGGCGAGCCCCGCGGTCGGGGTGTTGCTCTGCACGAACGAGAGTGCCGGCTCGAGGTGCTCTGCCGCCCATTCGCGCTGGAACCTCGTCGTGTGTCGGCCGAGGGCCGACCATGCATACCCGATGCGGACCTCGGTGCTCGCGCGCGGAGTGAGGTCGCGCAGCGATTCGACCTCGTCGAGGATGCGGCGGGCGTGATCGACCACTCGTCGTCCCTGCGGCGTCAGCTCGAGCGAGCGCGTCGTCCGGCGCACGAGCGAGAAGCCGAGCGCCGCCTCGAGGGCTTGCACCGCTCGTGAGACAGAGGCCTGCGAGACGTGGAGATCGATGGCCGCGTCGGTGAAGGTCCCGGTCGACACCAGCGCCACGAGTGCGCGCAGCTGAACCAGAGTCACGTCCATGCGTCCAGCGTATAGATCGTCGTGGTCTGCATTTCCCGATCGCGCAGCCGCGAAGCACTGTGTTCACCATGACGGGAGAAGTGGTGACATCGAGCGGTTCGGTCAAGGTGCCGGGAGGGGCGGTCCTCGCCCTGCTCGGCAGTGCCGTGAGCAACCAGGTCGGAGCGGCACTGGGGGATCTCGCCTTCGCTCGTGTCGGGCCGCCGGGCGTCGTGGCCGTGCGGCAGCTCATCGCCGCGATCTCGCTCACCGCCCTCGCGCGACCGAACCTCGCCCGGATGTCGTGGGCGCAGTGGTGGCCTGCGCTGTCGCTCGGTGGGGTGTTCGCCGTGATGAACCTCAGTCTGTACACCGCCATCGGGCGGATCGGGCTCGGCCTCGCCATCACGCTCGAGTTCCTCGGACCGGTCACCGTGGCCCTGGTCGGTGCACGGTCGTGGCGGGTGGCCGGTTGCGCGGTGGGTGCGGGCGCGGGTGTGGTCCTGTTGGTGTCTCCCGGTCCGTCGACCGACTGGATCGGCGTCGCGCTCGCCTGCACCGCGGCCTTGTGCTGGGCCGCGTACATCGTGCTGAACCGGGTCGTGGGGAGCCGGCTTCCGGGCCTCCAGGGACCTGCCGTGGCGAGTTGCGCGTCTGCGCTGGCCTCCCTGCCGATCCTGCTGTCGCTGCTCCTGACCGGGCGGTTCGACGTCGCCACCAGCGTGCTCTGCACGGCAGTCGGCGTCCTCTCGTCTGTGGTCCCCTACGCCACCGACGTGGTGGTGCTCCGTCGGATCCCTCAGTCGTTGTTCGGGATCGTCATGAGCCTCAACCCGGTCGCCGCTGCTGCCGTGGGGCTGATCGTGTTGGGGCAGCAACTCGCTCCGTGGCAGTGGGGCGGGATCGTGTTCATCGTCGCCTCTGACGTCGTGGCCGTGGCCAGGTCCGGACCTCGTTCCCGTCCTCGCAGCCGCTGAAGCCCCTCCTGTGCGGCGACATCGCCACGAGGGATCGGCAGGGGCGGGGAGCAGCAGGTGCTTCGCTCGAGCCCGTTCGACGAGCACGTCCCTCTCCCGGCTCGTGGCCCGGAGAGGGACGTGGAGCAACGCGCTCAGGCCGTCTGCGTCAGTTCGGTCACGAGCGCGCGGGCCTCGCCGCTGGAGCCCAGGGGCACGGCACGGCTGGGGACGTCGGCGGCCCGGGAGAGCGCGATGGCCACGTCGCCGACCTCGCCGGCGGACACCTGCTCCGGCTCGCCATCGACGAATCGGGTGCGGACGGGGCCGAGGACCAGGGCGTGGATCCTGCGGTCCGGCGTCTCGGCGGCCAGGACGCGTTGCATCATCAGCAGCGCGGCCTGCTCCATGCTCACCAGCCCGCTCCCCGGGACGGGGAACGTGGCGGACTGGCCGACGACCACGGTGTACGCGCCGAGTCCGCTCAGCCGCGGCACGATCGCCCGTGCCAGCGCCATGTGCGCGGTGGCGAGGCCGGTGAACGCGGCCCCCCAGTCGTCCTCGCGGATGCCGGTCAGGGGGCCGCCCTGCCACCATCCGCCGACCGGCACGACGACGTCGTCGATCCCGCCGAGCCGCTCGGTCATCTGTCGGCCGAGCTCGTCCGCTCCGATGAAGGAGGTGTAGTCGTGCGTCGGGAGGTGCAGCAACGGCGAGACCCCGAGATGGCCGAGTGCAGCGCGCAGCTCCGTGCCCCGCTCGTCCGAGCGAGTGGGAACGACGACATCGGCGCCGGCATCGAGGAACGCGCGGACGACACCTTCGCCGACGCCGCCGGTTCCGCCGGGGACCAGGACGCGCCGACCGGCGAGTGAAGCGGGGGATGGGGTGAATGGCATGAGAACTCCTTGGTCCGACCAATGTTGGTGGCACCAACGCTAACACCGATTCGTTGGCCGTACCAACTGATAGTCTCGGTGCATGTCGGTTGATCCTCGACCTCCTCACGCGCTCCGCACCCTCGTCAGCTGGCAGGCCGCACGGGTGGCGACGATCGGTACCCGCCTGACCGCTGCGCGCATGCCGCTCGAGGCGCGTTCGGACTTCGCGGTGCTGTCCGCGCTGCAGGAGTACGGCCCGCTGAGCCAGGCGGACATCGGCAGGGTGCTGGGTCTGGACCGCAACAACGTCAACGGCATCGTCGTCCGGCTCGACGCCGACGAGTCCGTGCTCCGGACCCCCGACCCGGCGGATCGACGGCGGAACATCGTCACGATCACGGCGAACGGCGGGGAACGACTCGCCGATCTCCGAACGCAGGCCGACGCCGTGCAGGACGAGCTCCTCGCAGCACTGTCCCCCGCCGATCGCGACGCTCTCGTCCGCCTCCTCGGCGATGTGCTGGCAGCCCATCCGGCGCAACCAGCGTGACGTCGTCCTGACGGTCCCGCGGGGGAGGCGCGGAGAGCGCCCTCGAGCCGGTCGCGCGCTCGTCGAATCCGGCACCACGACCGCCGAGCCACCGATGGCCGGGAGCGTGTGCTCCCGGCCATCGGCGTTCGATGGTGCCCTGGACCTTACTGAGCGGTCCCGTTGGTGTAGGTGGTGACGGTCTGCGGCTGCCCCGTGTTCGCGCTCGTGGCGGCGGGCCCCTGGCCGTCGATCACGTGGTCGATCGTCCCGGCGTTGCTGTTGAGCGCGACGGTCGTGAGGTCGTGCATGACGACCCCGGGCGTGTTCGGCACCTCGAACGACTGCGTCGCGTGGAGCGTCGGGTCGACGTTGGTGTAGATGTAGCTGCCGAGGCCCCACGCTTCGTGCGTCCGGACGTCGTCCGCCACCTTGTACGCGGCGTACCCGTTCACCCCGTCGTGCTGCCACGCGGCCTGGTTCGGGGCGTCGTACGGGAGCTCGTTCTGGAAGAACACCGTCCGACCGCGCTCACCGTTCCAGATGACGTTGTCCTTCTGGTAGTGCTCGACGAACAGGCCGGTCGCGGTGACGTCATCCCCGTTCACGACGACGCCGGTGTCGGCCGTGTTCACGGTCCACCCGACGGAGCCCGCCACGCCGTGGTCAGCACGCCAGGCCCAGATGTCGTCGAGGATCGTGTCGTCGCTGTTCACCTCGAGGCTCGTCGTGGCCTTGCCGACGTGGGGACCGCCGACGCGGAAGAAGACGTCCTGCAGCGCGGTGGGGTCCGTGGCGCTCGCCACGTGCTTGCCGCCCTTGTCGTGGCCCGTGCCGACGCGGAGCAGCGCTGGGGAGTTCACGGCACCGGCATCGAACGTCAGGCCGGCGATGTCGACGCCCTGCACGTCGGCGACGGTCATCGGGACGGCGCCGTTCTGGGCGGTCAGCGTGGCCATGCCGAGCCCGAGGACGACCGTGTCCGCTCGCTTGACGGCGATGCTCTGTGCGACGTCGTAGACGCCGGGGGTGACGAGCAGGTCCTTGCCCTGTGCGAGTGCGGAGTTGATCTTCGCGATGGAGTCCGACGGGTGGGCGACGAAGAAGCTGCTCAGCGGCAGCGACTGCCCGGGCGTGTGCCCGGTGGCCCACGTCGTCCCCGCCGAGTTCGTTCGCGCGCTGGGCACGAACACCCGGTAGGCGCCGTTCGCGTCGACGTAGAGGTACGGCTTCTCGCGCGATGCCGGTGTCGTCGCCAGCGTCGTGTAGGGCTGCTGGGGGAACGACTGCGCCGGCGCGTTGACGTCGCCGGAGAACACCTGGTTCCACACGCCGTTCGACCAGCCGGCGCCGAGGTCCGAGTTGCGGACGTAGAACTGCTGCTGCGATCCGTTGAGCGCCCCGCCCTGCAGTTCGGAGTCGGCGACGAATCCACCGCTCGCGTAGTTCGGGTTCTCGCAGTACGGCATGAACGTCGTGTAGTCCTCGACGTGGACACGGCGCATCGGCGCCGCCTGGGACACCGCCCACATCTCGCTGCCCGTGTGGCACGCGTCCGCGGTCGGGACGACGTGGATCGTCAGGTTGGAGACCGATCGCCAGAACGTGTCGAGCGCGCCGCTGCCGTCGGTACCGGTCGCGGTCACGCCCCCGTTGATGGTGACCCCGGACGGGTCCTGCCCGAGACCGTCGACCTCGGTGTAGTAGCCCACGCGGATGTCGAGCGGGTTCGTGCTCGATCCGTACGTTCCGGGCTCGAACAGCAGCGCGTACCGCTGCGTGCCCATCTCGTTGGCGGACTGTTGCGCGAAGATCGCGTCGACCTTCGCCTGGATGTCGGCCTGCGGCATGTCGGGGGAGAACACGACGACGTTCGGCCCGAACGCCGAGGACGGCGGGTTCGGTGCAGCGACCGCGGTCTGGGTGGTCGCGAGGACGCCGAGGGTGGCGGCCCCGACGGCGATCGCGGCACCCACGAGGCGACGGCGTGACCGCCTCGTCCGGAGCGTGTGTGTCGGTGAGGAGGGCATCGTTGACCAGCTTCCGTTGCAGCGGCGGCATCGCCGTCCGCCCGCGGACAGCAGTGTCCTCGGGGCGGGCGCCATCGGCCGCCTGGGTGAAGAGTGTGAGCACTGTATCAACGCCCTGGTCGGGACGGACACCGGTCGGCTCCGAGGACCAGCGCCGGAGTGGGCAGCGGCAGACGCAGCAGCCCGCCTGAGTGCCGTCCCCGGAGCCGGAGAACGATGGAGGCCCTGACCACGAAGGAGAACACGTATGAGCAAGGTCTGGTTCATCACCGGCGCGTCCCGGGGCTTCGGACGTGAGTGGGCGGAGGCCGCCCTGGAACGCGGCGACAGCGTCGCCGGGACCGCCCGCAACCCGGACGACATCGTCGCACTCGCCGAGCAGTACCCGGACACGTTCCTCCCGATCCGTCTCGACGTCACCGACCGTGACGCCGACTTCGCGGCGGTGCAGCAGGCGGCCGAGCGCTTCGGGCGCCTCGACGTGGTCGTCAACAACGCCGGCTACGGACAGTTCGGGATGATTGAGGAGATCAGCGAGCAGGAGGCGCGCGCCCAGCTCGAGACGAACCTGTTCGGGGCCCTCTGGGTCACCCAGGCGGCGCTCCCGGTCATGCGCGAGCAGCGGTCGGGCCGCATCATCCAGGTGTCGAGCATCGGCGGGATCAGCGCGTTCCCGATCACCGGCATCTACCACGCGTCGAAGTGGGCGCTCGAGGGGTTCAGCCAGTCGCTGTCCCAGGAGGTCGCCGGCTTCGGCATCACGGTCACCCTGGTCGAGCCCGGCGGGTTCTCCACGGACTGGTCCGGCCCGTCGTCCTCGACGAGCGCCGAGATCGACGCCTACGCCGACGTCCGGGAGGCCCGCAACGCGAGCCGTGCCGCGGCCAGCGCGGGCGACCCGGCCGCCACCCGTGGGCCGATCCTCCGGATCGTCGACGCCGAGGAGCCGCCGCTGCGCGTCTTCTTCGGGTCGGCGCCGCTCGGGATCGCCGAGAAGGACTACGCGAGCCGACTCGAGACGTGGCGCGCATGGCAGCCGGTCGCCGAGGAGGCGCACGGCAGCTGAGCGCCGGTGCCCCGGCGCGGTCCTCCACGCCGCGCCGGGGCTGTGCAGGCTGACCGGTCACCGCGTGGTGCTCCTGATCAGGAGGCTCCCGACCTACCAGACGAGTCCGTCGAGATGGTCGTGACCGGACAGCAGGTGGGCGACGCGACCCCACGCCACATCGCGCACCTCGGGGTCGGGATGATGCGCGGCGACCGCGAGCTCCACGAACAGGTCGTGGACGTCCAACCGTTCGCGGAGGTGCTCGCGCTCGAACAGCTCCGGGTAGGCGCCGTGCAGCCAACCGGGGACCTCGGCGAGCGATGGCCGGTCGAGCCCTCGAGCGTCGGGCGTCGGGGGGAACTCGGACGGCCGAGCGCACCAGCGCAGGATCGTGTCGAGCTCGGCGGTCGCTGGCTGCGCCAGTGCCTCCGCGAAGTCGATGATCCCGGTGACCCGGTCTCCGTCGACCATCACGTTGGACCCGTGGAGGTCGCCGTGGACGAGGACGTGGTGCTCGGCCGTGAACAGCGGAAGTCGCTCCCCGATCCAGTGGGCGACGTCCGCGAGCAGGCGCGGGTCATGCGTGGGTGAACGACGGGCGTCCTCGACCAGCTGGAGCATCGCGTGCACGACGGGTGGGTGGTACGCGGGCCACGACCCTCCGTTCAGCGCGTCGGCGAGCCACGGCGGCATCAGGTCGTCCGGTACGGGAACGCCGTGGAGTGCGCGCAACGCGGCTCCGAGGCTCTCGATCATCGCTCGCCGCAGGCTCGGATCGGCCGAGGGCCACGCGTCGTGCAGGGTCCGACCCGGAAGGCGTTCGGAGACGGACCAGGGTCCGTCCGGGCCGTCGCCGTGCGCGATGTGCCGAGCGTGCGGAACGGCACTGCCACTGAGCAGGTCGACGACCCTGGCTTCGTGGTCGTAGGCGTCACGGATCCGTCCGTCGCTCAGTCGGACGACGTACTCGTCACCGACCCAGGCACGGCTCACCCAGCCGGCCTTGAGCAGGTACCGCCCCGTCGGCGGCAGCCCGGCTGCCGCCAACGTGCGCCGCAGCCGCGGGTCGGCCTCGTCGCTCACGTCGACTGCCGTGCCACGAGGAAACAGTCCGCCGTGCGCACGCCGCCCGTGACCTGCTCACCCTGGATCATCCGCATGAGCAGGTCCGCCGCCTGGCGCCCGACCTCCCGGAGGTTGAGGTCCACCGACGTGATGCTCGGCCGCGCGGCGTCGGTGATGACGCTCCAGTTGTCGACGCCGACGACGCCGACCTGGGTCGGCACCACGATGCCCGCCTCACGGAGGCAGTCCACGACGCCTCGCGCGATCTGGTCACTGGTGCAGAACACCCCGTCGAACTGCGTCCCGAGCAACCGGGTCGCGGCCTCGTACCCCCACCGTTCGCTCCACTCGCCGTACATCGCGTCGCCGCTGGCGAGTGTGGCGCCGGCGGCGGCGATCGCCCGCTTCGCGCTCTCGACGCGGTGCGAACTCGCGGTGTGTCGTCGGGCACCCGAGATGACCGCGATCGAGCGGCGGCCCGATCCCAGCAGGTGGTCGATCGCTCGGGCCGCGCCTGCTTCGTCGTCCGGCACGATCGAGACGTCGTCGGGGTCGAGCGACGGCGAGAGCGCGTACACGGCGGGGACGCCGAGCAGCTCGGTGATCGACGGGCGCGGATCGCTCGAGCGCCCCGTCACGACGATGCCGTCGACGCGCTGGTTGAGGAACGTCTGCACGTAGTGCGTCTCGCGGATCGGGTCGCCGCGGCTCTCGGCGAGCAACATCGAGACCTCGCCCGGGCCGAAGGTGTCCTCGGCGCCGGTGAGGATGGGGATGGTGAAGCGGCCGTAGGCGTCCGTCGACAGCACACCCACCAGGAAGGACCGCCCTGGGGCCACGCCCGCCGACCCTGGCGCCCCAGCGAGCCCGCGCATCGGTCGGGCGACCGCACGGTCGGCGCCCGGCACCGTCCGCCCCGGGGCGCGCACCGTCAGTCCCAGCTCCGTGGCGGCCGCGCTGACGCGTTGCCGCGTCTCCTCCGCGATCTGCCCCCGGCCGTTGAGGACCTTGGAGACCGTGCCGACGGACACCCCCGTTCGCGCGGCGACGTCGGCGAGGGTCACTTCACGTCGGTTGACCACTGCGTCCTCCTCCCGCTGCCAGCGTACGGCACACGGCAAACATTGCCGCAATACTGGTCGGATCAGCGCATTGACACGGCCACACCGCGAGCCATAGCGTCAGCAAACACAGCAAATCTTGCGGCAACGGTGCGGCAAGGAGAGATGCGGGAGATGACGATGAAGACATCGATGACGCGGCGGACTTCGGTCGCCGCGGCCGCCCTGACGATCGCGGTGATCGGGCTGGCCGGATGTTCTGCGAGTGGCTCGGCCGGTGGAGGCGGCGATGCGGCGAAGGGCACCGTCACGCTCTGGCAGCGTGACGGCGGTGTCGACCTGACGGACCAGGTCAAGGCGTACGAGAAGGCGCACCCGGACGTCACGGTGAAGATCTCCACGATCCAGGCCGATCAGTACCTCACGAAGCTCGCGAACTCGGCGCGAGCGGGATCCGTGCCCGACCTCGTCAGCTACGACATCGTCAACACGCCGCTGCTCGCGACGCAGGGTCTGCTCGCCGACGTCACGGACAAGGCGGGGAAGCTGCCGGACAAGGGCGACCTCGCTCCGGCTGGCGTCGCGATCGGCAGGCTCGACGGCAAGCAGTACGCCCTGCCGGTGGCACTGACCGGATCGCAGATGTTCTGGAACAAGTCCCTGTTCGAGAAGGCCGGGCTCGACCCGACCAAGCCGCCGACCACCCTCGCCGAGGTCAAGGCCGCTGCAGAGAAGATCCAGGGGCTCGGCGGTGGCGTCACCGGGTTCTCGACCCTCGGCGGCGTCGGGCAGGCGTGGACGGGGTTCCCGAGCGCATGGGCGAAGGGCGGCAGCGTCCTCACCGCGGCAGGGAAGAGCCAGAAGGCCGAGTTCACCAGCAAGAACCTGGTCGGCATGGTCGATTGGTACCAGGACATGTGGAAGTCCGGGCTCATGCAGAAGACCGACGAACCGAACCAGGACCCGGGCAACGTCGGGCAGGAGAACGCCCTGAACGGCAAGGTCGGCATCGTGTTCACCGGCGCGAACACCCTCACCGCGAAGAAGGCCGACTTCGGCAGCGCCGTCGGGATCCCCGGCGTGGACGGCGGTTCTGGTTCCTTCCTCGGCGGTGACGAGATCGGCATGACGGCCGGTGCGAAGAACAGCGACGGTGCGTGGTCCCTCATGAAGTGGCTCGTCAGCTCGAAGAAGGCCGCGCGGATCGATCTCTCGCAGGGCTGGATCGCACCGGACCTCACCGTGGCGAAGAGCCTCGCGACCGACGAGTGGTCGAAGGACATCGTCGACACGCTCGCGATCGGCAAGCTCCCGAAGAGCATCGCCTACAACGCGGTGATCAACGACCCCAACGGTCCGTGGGCACAGCAGTCCCAGAAGGTGATCTTCCAGGGCGCTGACGCCTCGGCGGCCCTCGCGAGCGCCGAGAAGCAAGCGAACGCGCTCATCGGGCAGGCCTACAGCCAGGTCGGGAAGTGACGGCCGTCACCTCCTCGGCGCTCGCCGGGGTCGCGGACGGGCGCATCGGTGCCCGGCCGCGCTCCGCCGGCCGTCGGCGCCAGACACTGGCATGGGTGCTCGTCGCCCCCGCGCTCGTCCTCGCGGTCGTGTTCTTCGTCGTGCCGATGGTGCTGCTCGTCGTGATGTCGTTCTCGAACTGGCCCCTCCTCGGCCGGGTCAGCCCCGCCGGCGTCGGGAACTACGTACAGGCGTTCCAGGACGCGGCGTTCTGGCACTCGCTCGTGTTCTCGCTCCTGTTCACCGTCGTGTCGGTGCCGGTCGGGATGGCCGTGAGCTACGCCGCCGCGACGATGGTCCGAGGTGAGGGGCGGTTCGTCTCCTTCGTCCGGACGGCGTTCTTCATGCCGGTCGTCATCGGGTTCACCGCCGCCGCCTACATGGCGAACGTGCTGCTCGTGCCGGGCACCGGGGCGATCAACGTGCTCCTCCGGTCGGTCGGAGTGACCAACGGGGACACCGCGTGGTTCACGGCACCGGACACGGCGTTCTGGGCGGTCGTCGTCCTGACGGTGTGGAAGTCGATGGGCGTCGCGATGATCCTGCTCATGGCGGGCATGCAGGCCGTGCCGGGCGAGGTGATCGAGGCGGCGAAGATCGACGGCGCCGGATGGTGGCGTCGCGAGGGGTCCGTCGTGTTCCCGCTCGTCCGGCGACAGTTCGCGCTCTGCCTGCTGCTCGCGGTGTCCGGCTCGATCCTCGTCTTCGACCAGTTCTACGTGCTGACCAAGGGCGGCCCGAGCGGCGCGACCACGACGACCGTGATGTACACGTACCAGCAGTCGTTCGTCCGCTACGACCTCGGCTACGGCGCCGCGCTGTCGATGATCCTCACGGTGATCATCCTCGTCATCGCGATCGTCCAGCTGCGGGCGCTGCGGTCGACCAGTGCGGAGGACGAGCGATGAGCACGACGGACGTGACGAAGCGAACGGCAGCGGCGCCTCGACGTGATGCGAGCCGAGCCTCCAGACCGGATGCCGCGAACCGGACCGGACTGCCGCATGCGCCCGCGCGGCGGCGGCGTGGGCCCGACGCGAGTGGTGTCGCCTACGTCGCCATCGGGACGGTGCTCGCGCTCCTGTTCATCGCGCCGGTCGTCTACATCCTGTTCCGGTCGTTCCTGCCGGCCGACGCCGACGCCCGGGGGATCGGACCGGAGTCGCTCGCGACGCTCACGCTCCGGAACTACGGGAAGGTGTTCGACCCGTCGGTGGACCTGCGGCAGAACATCGTCAACTCGTTCGTGGTCGCCATCGCGGTCGCGGTCCTCGTGGCGCTCGTGTCGACGCTCGCCGCCTACGCCCTGTCGAAGATCCGGTTCCGCGGCTCGTCGGTCGTGTTCATCCTCCTGCTCGCGCCGCTCGTCGTGCCGTTCCAGGGACTGCTGACGCCGCTGTCGATCGTGCTCGGCAAGCTCGGGCTGCTCGATTCGCTGGCCGGGGTGGTGCTCGTCCTCGTGACACTCCAGCTCCCGTTCTCGGTGTTCGTCATGCGCAACACCTTCGACGGCATCCCGTCGGAACTCGAGGACGCGGCAGCGATCGACGGCGCCGGCACCGGGCGGATCCTCCGCTCGGTGATGCTCCCGCTGGCGTGGCCAGGGCTCGTCACGGTCGCGCTGTTCGGGTTCATGGCCGGCTGGAACGACCTCCTGAGTTCGGTGACGTTCCTGTCGACGGACAGCAAGTACACACTCCCGCTCGCGCTGTCGAGCATCAGCACGTCCTTCAAGATCCCCGGGGTCCCGGTGATCGACCCCGGACTCCTCACCGCGGTCGCGTGCGTCGCGACCGTTCCGGTGGTCGTGCTGTTCCTCGCCCTGCAGCGCTACTACACCAGAGGCCTCATCGGAGGATCGATCAAATGACAATCACCAGCACCACCACCACGACCACCGAGGGGCGGTCACACCGGCCGCTGCCGCTCGGGAGCATCACGCCACGCGGCTGGCTGCTCGACCAGCTCCGGTTGCAGGCCGACAACATCACCGGGCAGCTCGAGGCGATCTGGCCCGACGTCGGGCCGGACAGCGGCTGGCGTGGGGGAGCGGGGGAGAACTGGGAGCGCGGGCCGTACTACCTCGACGGGCTGGTCCCGCTCGCGCACGTGCTACAGGACGACCGGCTCCTCGCCCTGGCGACGCCGTGGATCGAGTGGATCCTCGCATCGCAGCGCGACGACGGGTTCTTCGGGCCGATCGGCAACGACGACTGGTGGCCGCGGATGGTCGCCCTCAAGGTGCTCACGCAGCACGCGGACGCCACGGGCGACGAGCGGGTGCCGCCGTTCCTCGAGCGGTACTTCCGGCACCAGCTCTCCGCGCTCCCGGGCCGGCCGCTGACCTCGTGGGGACGTGCTCGGGGCGCCGACAACGCGCTGTCCGTGTGGTGGCTGTACGAGCGGACCGGCGACCCGTGGCTGCTCGACCTCGTCGACCTGTTGGCAGCGCAGACCATCCGGTGGGACGACTACCTGGCGAGCGACCTCATCACCGGCCCGGCCCGGACGTTCTCCCACCGGACGCACGGACCGAACGTCGCCATGGGTCTGAAGACGGGAGCCGTCTCGGCGCTCCGCGACCGGGACGTCCGTGGCCACACCGCTCGGACGGAGGCGTCGTTCACCGCGCTCGACCGCTGGCACGGGCAGGCGAGCGGATGGTTCTCCGGCGACGAGTGGCTCGGCGGACGCGAGGCCACGGCCGGCATCGAGACCTGTCAGGTCGTCGAGATGATGTTCACCACGGAGGTGCACGCGCAGGTGTACGGACGCGGCATCGACGGCGACCGGCTCGAGTCGCTCGCGTACAACCTGCTCCCGGCGTCGAGCGACCCGGAGATGCGTGGGCACCAGTACCACCAGCAGGCGAACCAGGTCGAGGTGTCGGTCGGCCGGCGGGAGTGGAGTTTCTCGTCCGACGACGCCGGGATCTTCGGACTCGAACCCCACTTCGGGTGCTGCACGGCCAACCTCCACCAGGGGTGGCCGAAGTTCGTGTCGCACCTGTGGCTGCGCGACGCGGACGGGCTGCGGGTCGTCGCCTACGCGCCGTCCGCGATCGCGACCGAGGTGGACGACGATGCGGTGTCGATCGTCGTGGACACCGAGTACCCGTTCGACGAGACCGTGAGGATCCGGGTCGCGACCTCGCGCACGACGCCGTTCGCCCTGCGGCTGCGCGTCCCGTCGTGGGCGCAGGGCGCCGAGTTGACGGTCGGCGGTGTCCGTGTGGCGATCGGATCGCCGGGGGCCGATGCGGGCCTCCCGGTCGTGGACGGGTACGTGACCCTGGAACGCGACTGGTCGGCGACGGGGGACGTCGTCCTCGTCCTGCCGATGCGGGCCCGGGTCGTCCGGCGCGAGCGTCAGGCCGCCGCGGTGCGGCTCGGGCCGCTGACGATGGTGTACTCGCCGGGAGAGCGGTGGGTGGAGCACGACGGGGCGCCCGGCATCGGCGAATGGGAGGTGCACGCGCGCGGGTCGTGGAACTGGGCGCTCGCCGAGGTCCGGGACGCTGCGGGATGGCGGGTGACCCGCGGTGCAGTCCCGGCTGCCCCCTGGTCGTTGGAGGACCGGCGGCGTGCGCCCGTCGTGCTGCACGCCCCGGGTGCGCGCGCGACCGAGTGGCGGATGGCCGGGGCACAGGCGGACACGCCGCCGTTCAGCCCGGTGCTCGACCACGGACCGGACGACGACCTCCGTCTCGTGCCGTACGGATCGGCTCGGCTGCGGGTCACCGAGTTCCCGGTCATCGGGAACTGGCGGGACATCGACGATCCGGACGAGCCGACGGAGCGGTGACCGGGGCTCGGAGGCGCGAGGGCTGCGCCTCCGAGCCGCCGACGCCACGGGGTTCGAGGTCGTGGTCGATCTGCCGGCGGAGTTCGGCCGGCTGCCGTGCGCCCAGCCGCTCCCGCGCCGCGCCGCCTACCATCGCCCACGTCATGTCCGTGCCCGCCTGCTCCGTCGTCCGCCGCCGGGCACGCCCGTTCCTCGCCGCCGCGACCGCGCTCGTCGTCGCGTCGGTCCTCAGCGCGTGCGTCGGTCCGTCCACGCCGGGAGGCCCGTCGCCGCGATCCTCCCGGCCCGCCTCCGCCTCCCCGTCGCGCGCCACAGGGACCCCGACCTGTCTCTTATAC
>NZ_QKTQ01000022.1:0-43287 GCF_003234875.1 Curtobacterium sp. MCBD17_028
CGCTCCGGGCAGCACCGCGGCGTCGACCACTTCCGGCGCAGCGACGGCCCCGAGCACCCCGGCCCCGAGCACGGCGGTCCCGATCAGCTCCGCGCCGAGCAGGTCCGCGGGCAGCACGCCCGCTCCGGGCAGCACCGCGGCGTCGACCACTTCCGGCGCAGCGACGACCCCGAGCACCCGGCCCGCACCCGCCGGCGCGAGCACGCGCACCGGTACGAGCACGACGCCCACGGCCGACCGTGGGACGCGCGGCACGCTCGGCGCGACGGCCGGCACCCTCGACGGGGCCCTCCGGCCGGTCGCGGGTGTCCTCGGGTCGCGGCCGGTCGGTGCGCTGCCCGTGGTCGGACCCGTCCTCGGCGACGGCGCCCTCGGGTCCGTGACCGCTCCCGTGACGGGCCTCGTCGACGGCGCGCTCGGGGGCGCCGGCGCGGCTGTCAGCGGACTCCCCGGTGCGGTCGACCCGGTCACCTCGCCGGTCCTCGACCCGGTGGTCGGCCCGGTGCTCGGCGCGGTCTCCCCCGTCGTCACACCCGTCCTCGGGGGCATCGGCTCCGTGGTCGATCCCGTGCTCGGCGGCATCGCCCCGGTCCTCTCGCCCGTGACGTCGACCCTCCCGCCCGCGACCACCGTCCTCGACCCGACGACCCCGGTCGTGGGTCCGGTCCTCCCCGTGGCACCCGGCCAGGGTCAGCCCGGCGACGGTCACCCCGCCCAGGGTCAGCCCGCCGGGACGCCCGGCAGCGCGACCGACTCCGCCGTGGCCGACAGCGTGCTCGTCCGCTCGGGCGCGGGCGCGGGGACCTCGGCCTCCAGCGCATCGGGCCTCGGCACGACGGACTTGGTCCCGACCGTCTCCACCGCTGGCGGGACCCGCCCCGGCGACGCGACCCCGGTCCTCCCGGCAGCGCCGGCCGCACCAACCGCCCCCGCGGCCCCCACCGGGACCACCGGTGGCAGCAGCGCCGCCGCCGGTGGTGCGCCCACCACCCCGGTGGCGACCATCTCGACTCCCGCGTCCGTCGTCCTGGCGGCCGGCCCGATCCTCCCCACCGGTGACGACGTGCTCCCCGCATCCGTCGTCGCCGACCACGACGTCGCTCCTGATTGAGCCCGACGCACCTGCCCCGCTGGCAGGACGCGTCATCGCCGCACACGCGGCGCACCAGTCTCGATCACATCAGGAGCACGACCATGAACAAGTACGTCTCGAGAGGGCTGTGGTTCACCCTCTTCGTCAGCGGTCTCTCGCTCGGGGGTGGGCTCGCCGCCCACGCCGCCGAGACCACGGGGACCGACGGCATCGCCTCCGGCACGCAGGTCGCCGGGAGCTTCGGCCTCCCCGTCTCCGCCACCGGTGACGCCGTGAGCGTCCTCGGGGACGCGACCAGCACCTCCACCGCGCCGGCGGCGTCCGCACCGGCGGCACCGGCGTCCTCGCCGGCGTCAGCCCCGGCGGCACCGGCGTCCTCGCCGGCGTCCACCTCGGGCTCCGGTGGCATCGCGTCCGGCACGCAGGTCGTGCCGACCGTGAGCGTTCCGGTGGACCTCGGCTCGACGGCGGTCGCGGTCGGCGGTGACGCGACCAGCGCACCCGCTCCGGCCGCAGCCCCGACTCCGGCGGCCGCCTCCGCGTCGGGGGCGACGGCTCCGGCGGCTCCCGCCGCCACCACCTCCGGTTCCGACAGCGTCCTCGGCGGCACCCAGGTCGCCCCGGACGTCGCCGCACCGATCGCGGCCACCGGGGACAGCATCGCGGTCCTCGGGGACGCCACCGGCACCAGCTCGGGAGGCTCGGCACCGGCCGCGAACGCCGGGTCCACCCCGGCGTCGGGGTCGGGTCCGACCACCTCGGGTTCAGACGGGACGGCCTCGGGGACGCAGGTCGCACCCGTGGTCAGCGCACCCGTCACCGTCGGCGGCAACGGGATCGCGCTCCTCGGCGACGCCAGCTCCACCGGCACCACCGGCAGCGGCACCTCCGGCACCAGCACCGGCAGCACGGACACCGGCACGACCGGCGGCACCACCACCTCCGGCTCGGACGGCACCGCGTCCGGCACCCAGATCGCCCCGGTGATCAGCCTGCCGGTCACCATCGGCGGCAACGGGATCGCGCTCCTCGGTGACGCCAGCTCCACCGGCACCACCGGCAGCGGCACTTCCGGCACGACCGGCACCGGCACCAGCACCAGCACCGGCACCGGCACCGGCACCGGCAGCACGGACACCGGCACGACCGGCGGCACCACCACCTCCGGCTCGGACGGCACCGCGTCCGGCACCCAGATCGCCCCGGTGATCAGCCTGCCCGTCACCATCGGCGGCAACGGGATCGCGCTCCTCGGTGACGCCAGCTCCACCGGCACCACCGGCAGCGGCACCTCCGGCACGACCGGCACCGGCAGCACGGGCACCGGCAGCACGGACACCGGCACGACCGGCGGCACCACCACCTCCGGCTCGGACGGCACCGCGTCCGGCACCCAGATCGCCCCGGTGATCAGCCTGCCCGTCACCGTCGGCGGCAACGGGATCGCGCTCCTCGGTGACGCCAGCTCCACCGGCACCACCGGCAGCGGCACTTCCGGCACGACCGGCACCGGCACCAGCACCAGCACCGGCACCGGCACCGGCACCGGCAGCACGGACACCGGCACGACCGGCGGCACCACCACCTCCGGCTCGGACGGCACCGCGTCCGGCACCCAGATCGCCCCGGTGATCAGCCTGCCCGTCACCGTCGGCGGCAACGGGATCGCGCTCCTCGGTGACGCCAGCTCCACCGGCACCACCGGCAGCGGCACCTCCGGCACGACCGGCACCGGCAGCACGGGCACCGGCAGCACGGACACCGGCACGACCGGCGGCACCACCACCTCCGGCTCGGACGGCACCGCGTCCGGCACCCAGATCGCCCCGGTGATCAGCCTGCCGGTCACCATCGGCGGTACCACCGTGGCGGTCGGCGGCAACAGCACCACGACGCCGGACCCCACCACGCCCGCCGGGCCGACGAACCCGGTCGTCACGGATCCGACCAGCCCGGCCGACCCGACCAGCCCGGCCGAGCCCACCACGCCGGTGGGCACCACGGACCCCGCTGACGGCACCGACCCCGTGTCGACCACGTCGGCCGGGAACGACCCGACCGCCACGACGGGGGACGAGGGCACGGTGACCGGTCGCGCCGCGGGCATCGTCCCGGCCACGGTGGTCTCGACGGCTCCGGCCGCGGCGATGACCCGCACCGCCTCCACCACCGGCACGATCGCCGCGGTGGCGACCACCGCCTCCACGGCGGCGCTCGCGTACACGGGTTCGACGGGCATCGCGGTCTTCGGCGGGATCGGACTGCTGCTCCTGCTCGTGGGACTCGCGCTGCTGTTCCTGCACCGTGAGTCGGTGATCCGCAGCCGCCGCTGAGCCGCGGCTGAGCCGCGGCGATCCGCTCGAGTCGAGCCGCGATTCGGACTCCGAGCCGGGGAACTTCCCGGTTCGGAGTCCGATTCGCGGCTCAGACCCATGGGCTACCGTGCTGCCATGAGGGCCAGCGCGGGCGCGAGTGGATCCGGACGGCGGTCCCCCGCGGTCCTGGTGGTCACGATCGTGTCCGCGTTGCTCGTCGTCGCGGCAGCGGCGTTCGCCGGGCCGCTGCGGTTCGGCGGACCACGATGGTCCCCGACGATCGCGCTGCCGACCGCCACGACCGCACCGGGACCGACCGCGGCGACCACCCCGACGGCGCAGCCCGGCGCCGCCGGACACCGCTCGACCCTCCACGTCGACCTGACCTGGCCACTGCTGATCGCCAGCCTGGTCGTGCTCGCACTCGTCGTGGTGCTCCTGGTCCGCCTGCTGGGACGGCGGCGACGTGGCGGAGCCGAGCCGGGCCTCCCCACCGGCCTGCTGACGGACGACGTGTCGGACGTCGACGTCCCGACCACGGCGGCCGCGATGCGCACGGTGCACCGCGGCCTCGCGCGCGCGCTCGACGTCATCGACCAGGACCGACCGGCGTCGGACGCGATCACCGCCGCGTGGCTCGGCCTGCAGGAGGCCGCCGAGGACGCCGGCTACCGGCGGCAGATCGCGGAGACCCCGACCGAGTTCACGGCGCGGGTGCTGCTCCGGCTCGAGCTGGACCGGAACGCCGTCGGGACGCTCCGGGACCTCTACGTGATGGTGCGGTTCGGCACCACGCCGGCCGGGCCGACGGAGGTGCAGGCGGCCCGCGTGGCGCTGCGGACGCTGCAGGAGCGGTGGCCGGGCGGGACACCCACCGCGGCCTCGGAGCAGCGCCGGTGAGCGGCCGGACGGTGGGACTACCCGCTCGGCGCCGGGTCGTCGAGGTGGTCGTCGTCGCGGTCGTCGTCGGTGCCGCAGGGTGGTTCTTCGGACTCCCGGTGCCCCAGGCCGTCGTCGTCGCAGCCGTGATCACCGCGGTCGGGTTGACCTGGTCGGCGGTGCGCGACGACGAACGGCTCACGTGGCCGGCACCACCCACCGACGTGGTCCGCGGGGCGCGCCGCGACGTCCAGGCGCTGGCGTGGTCCCTGCGCTCACGCGGCGGGGTGCCCGAGCGACCCGTCGTGCGCCTCCGCGCGGCCGCAGGCCACCTGCTGCTCGTGCACCACGGGGTCGACATCGACGACCCGGAGGCCCGACCCGCGGTCGAGCGCCTGCTCCCGCCCGACGTCGTCCGCGTGCTCCTGAGTCCGCGGCACCCCGAACTCGACCTCGCCACGTTCTCGTCCCTCCTGATCGCCGTGGAGGCGCTCGGGGAACCGTCCGGAAGGCTCCCGTGACCGATCAGACCGCCGACACCACCACCCCCAGCCCGCTGTCCGTGGCCGAGGTCGCCCGGCTCAGCGCCGCCGTCCTCGACGCCGTCGGGACCGCCGTGGTGGGCATGCGGGAGCCCCTCGAGCTGGCGTTCGCGAGCATCCTCGCCGGCGGGCACGTCCTGTTCGAGGACGTGCCCGGGCTCGGCAAGACCCTCGCGGCACGGTCCCTGGCGCAGGCGTCCGGGCTCGACTTCCGGCGCCTGCAGTGCACGCCGGACCTGTTGCCCGCGGACATCACCGGCTCGTTCGTCTACGCCCCGAGCACGGCGGAGTTCGTGTTCCGGCCCGGCCCGGTGTTCACGGGGCTGTTCCTGGCCGACGAGATCAACCGGACGTCGCCGAAGACCCAGTCGGCGCTGCTCGAGGCGATGGCCGAGGGGCAGGTCACCGTCGAGGGTGACCGCTTCCCGCTGCCGCGGCCGTTCCACGTCGTGGCGACGTCGAACCCGATCGAGTACGAGGGCACCTACGCCCTGCCCGAGGCGCAGCTCGACCGCTTCATGGTGCGTCTCGCCGCTGGCTACCCGAGCAGGACCGAAGAGCAGCGCGTGCTCCTCAACCGCGTCGACCGTCAGCGCGAGGTCGCGACGGTGCCGGCGGTGATCAGCGGGGCAGATCTCCTGCGCATGCAGGCGACGGTGGAGCAGGTGCACGTCGACGAGGACATCGCGTTGTACTGCGTCGACCTCGCCGTCGGCACACGGGAGCACCGCGACGTCCAGGTCGGAGCCTCGCCGCGCGGTGCACAGGCGCTCCTGCTCGTCGGACGCGCCCGTGCGGTGATGGCCGGCCGCGACTTCGTCACCCCCGAGGACGTCAAGACCGCCGCCGTCCCGGTGCTCGCCCATCGACTCTCGCTCACCCCGCAGGCCTGGGCCAACGGCGTCGATCCGGCGACCGTCGTCCGGACGGTGGCCGGGCAGGTGGCGGGGCCGCCCGCGGTGGCCTCGGGTCGGGGCGCCGGCACGGGTGGCGGCATCGGCACGGGTGGCGGCATCGGCACGGGTCGGGCGACGGACGCCCCTGCCGGTCGGGAGGCCCCGTGAGCGACGACGACGGATGGCACCTGCCCGTCGGGGTCCCGTCCGGAGCTGTCCCGTCCGGAGGGGCGCCGTCCGGAGCGCTGCTGCCCGGAGGGGCGCCGCCCCGGTCCTCGTCCGCCGCCGTGCCCGAGGACGCCACGCCCGGCGTGCGCTCGACGGACCAGGCGTACAGCGTGCCGTGGGTGCCGAACCCGCCGATCACCGCTGCGATCGCAGCCGCGGTGTTCCTCGCCGGGCTCGCGCTCGTGACGGCCCGCGTCGAGTTCGCCCTCGTGGCCGCACCGCTGCTCGTGATCGCCGCGCTCGGGCACGACCCCGCTCGCGGCCGCGCAGGTGTCATCCGGACCCGAACCGCGGTGCGGCCCGAGGACAACGGGCGGGGCGTCATGGTCGACGTCGAACTCCGGGCACCCCAGGTCGCCGAGGCGGTCGCCGTCGTGGCGACCCTCGCCGACGGATCCACCCGGCGTGTCCTGGTCACGCCGTCCACCGCGGCGGCACTCCGCGGGCCGGTCACGGTCCTCCACTCCGGGCCGCAGGCCGTGGTCCGGCTCGACCTCGCGCTCATCGCGCAGGGCGGCACCGCGGTCACCCTGCCGGAGGAGGGACCGACGCTCCGCGCGGTCGTCCCGCCACCGCGCCTGCGGATCGAACAGCTGCCCATGCCGCACCGGCTCGTCGGCACCACGGGGACCCACGAGTCGAGCAGCCGCGGCGACGGCGGGGAGTTCCGCGACCTCGCGCTCTTCGCCCCCGGGGACCGGCTCCGACGGATCGACTGGCGACGAACGGCACGACGAGCGCAGCAGCCCGGCGAGCTGTACGTGCGGCGAACATCGTCCACCGCCGACGCCGTGGTCGTCATCGTGCTCGACGACCGTGACGACGTCGGGCCGGACGTCACCCGCTGGTCCGGTACCGCCGGACCCGAGCGGAGCGCGACGTCCCTCGACCTCGCCCGCGAGGCCGCCACCACCCTGGCCTCGGCGTACATCGGCGCAGGCGACCGAGTGGGCTTCCGGGACCTCGCCGGTGCTGTGACGGGCATCGAACCCCGCGGAGGGGTGCGGCAGCTCGACCGCCTCCGCTCTGCGACGGCACGAGCGGTCCCGACGAGCGACACCCCGGGGCCGGTGCGTGCGCCGACCGTGCCCGCGGCCTCGCTCGTCGTGGTGCTCTCGACCTTCCTCGACGACCATCCCGCAGCGATGGCGATCACCTGGGCGGCGACCGGCCGCCGCGTGGTCGCCGTCGACGTGCTCCCGCCGCTCGATCGCTCCGACGCGGACCGGCAGGAGCGCGTCGCGTCGCGGCTCGTCGAGCTCGAACGCCGGGTCCGGTTCGATCGGATGCGAGCGGCCGGGGTGGAACCGATCACCTGGCGGACCGCCGACGGGACGCCGCCCGCGGTCGCCGTGCGGCTGCTGAGCAGAGCGAGGCGGCGGCCATGAGTGCGGAGGCGAGCCGGGCCTCCCGGTCGTTCCCCCATGTCGGACGTGCCCTGCCGGCGTGGGTGTTGACCGCGCTCGGTGTCGTCGCGGGCCTCGGTGGGGCGTGGGTGGCCGTCGGTCCGAGCGGGTGGTGGTTCGCACTCGCGGTGGCGCTCGTCGCCGCGTCGGCGGTGTTCCCGCGTGGGCCGTTCACCGCCGGACTGGTCGTGCAGCTCGCAGTGGCCGCCGTCGCCGGGGGTGCCGGGGCTGGATGGGGTCCGCTTGCAGTCGTGCTCCTCAGCACGCACCTGATCGTCGCGGTCGGCATGGTGGCGTCGGTCGCACCCCGGCGAGCCCTCGTGCAACTGCGGGCACTGCGGCCGTCGGCACTCCGGTTCGTCGCGGTGCAGGCGGGGACGCAGCTCGTGGCGGCCGTGGTGCGCATGGTCGGGGTCCGTGGCGGCGCCGATGACGGCATCACGTGGATCGCCGTCCTCGCGGCGGTGGCGATCGTCGCGGTCGCGGTCGCGGTGCTCGTCCCGGCGCTCGGCGCGAGTCGTCGGTCGTCGGACGGCTGAGGGTCGCCCGCGTCGTCCGGTCATGCCCGGAGCTGCCGTGCCGCCGCCTCCAGGGTCCGCCGCAGCGCTCGGAGCGCCGGGGAGCCGGCCCCGGCTTCCCGCTGTGCCGTGAAGACGGTCCGCTGCGGACGCCCGGGGAGCGGCACGAGGCGGCAGGTGGTGCTCCGGCCGGTCCACACGAGGTCCGGCATGAGCGCGACCGCGTTGCCGGACTCGATGAGGCGGATCTGGGTCTGCAGGTCCGGCGTCTCGTACCGCACGTCGGGTTCGAACCCCGCTGATCGGCACACCTGCTCCGCGAAGTGTCGTGATGCGGCCCCGCGCGGCTCCATGACCCACGGCATGGCGGCTGCGCCGAGCAGGTCGTCCACAGACTGGTCGAGTGCGTCGACCGGCGGGAGCGCCAGGCGCACGGCGTCGCGGGTCAGGTCCTGGCGGTCCAACCCGGCGTGCCACGCGGCGGCATGCGCCGGGTACTGCTCGGCGATGACGAGGTCGAAGTCCCGGACCCACGTGGCGCGCAGGGCGCTCTCCGGTTCGTGCTGGACCATCTCCACGCGGACGTCGGGGTGGGTGCGGGCCATGGCGCGGAGGGCCGGCGGCATGAGGGCGAGCGCCGCGGACTGGAACACCGCCACGCGGACCCGCCCCTGCACGCTCGGGAGTGACTGGTCGAGCGCACCCTGGGCCCGTTCGAGCACGTCGAGCACCTCGCTCGCCGCGGCGACGAGCACCTCGGCCTGCGGGGTGAGCTGCAGACGCCGCCCGGCGGGTCGGAGGAGCTCCAGGCCCGTTTCGCGCTCGAGGGCGTTCAGCTGCTGGGACACCGCCGACGGCGTGAAGGACATCGCCTCGGCGACGGCGGCGATCGTGCCCCGGATGGCGAGTTCGCGCAGGATCACCATGCGCCGGACGTCGAGCATGCGGACTCCTCGTGTGGGTGTGTGGACCGTGGGATGTCACTGTGGCTGGATCGCGACCAGTGCGTGGGGCCACCTGTCACGCCTGTGGATAACCCGGTAGGAACGCTACCGATAACCGTGAACCAACCGTCACTGGTGCTACCGCAACCGGAGCCCGATACTGGGCGCATGACCGACCTCGCCACCCCACGGCACGACATCGACGGCGCCGCCGCGGATCCCCTCGTCGACGCCACGATCGTGCTCGTCCGTCGGTGGCTCGCCGAGGCCGACGGCCACCCCGTCGACGGTTCGGCTGCTCAACTCGCGGGCGTGCTCCGCGACCCCAAGGGCCTCGCGTTCACCGTCGGCTTCGTCGACGGCGTGGTCAGGCCGGAGGACCGGACCGTCGCCGCCCGGACGCTCCATCGGATCGCGCCGGACGTCCCCACGTTCCTCCCGGCCGCCATGCGTGCGCTCGTGCGCGCCGGTGGCGGGCTCGCCCCGGTCCTGCCGGGCGTCGTCGTGCCGATCGCGCGCCGCGTGCTCCGGCGGATGGTCGGGCACCTGATCATCGACGCGTCCGACTCCGCGCTCGGGCCGGCGATCCAACGGGTCAAGCGCGAGGGCGTGCGCCTCAACATGAACCTGCTCGGCGAGGCGGTCCTCGGCGAGCGCGAGGCCGCGCGTCGACTCGAAGGCACCGAGCGGCTCCTCGCCCGCGACGACGTCGACTACGTGTCGATCAAGGTGTCGTCGACCGTGCACCCGCACTCGCCCTGGGCCTTCGACGAAGCCGTCGCCGACGTCGTCGCCAAGCTCCGCCCCCTGTTCGCCCGAGCGTCCGCCGCCTCCCCTCACAAGTTCATCAACCTCGACATGGAGGAGTACAAGGACCTCGACCTGACGATCGCGGTCTTCACGACGCTGCTCGACGATCCGGCGTTCCTCGACCTCGAGGCCGGGATCGTGCTCCAGGCGTACCTGCCGGACGCGCTCGGCGCCATGCAGCGGCTCCAGGAGTGGTCCGCGGCACGCCGCGCCCGCGGTGGCGCCGGGATCAAGGTCCGGCTCGTCAAGGGCGCGAACCTGCCCATGGAGCAGGTCGAGGCCTCGATCCACGGCTGGCCCCTGGCGACCTGGCACACCAAGCAGGACTCCGACACGAACTACAAGCGCGTGCTCGACTGGGCCCTCACGCCGTCGCGCATCGCCAACGTCCGGGTCGGGGTCGCCGGGCACAACCTGTTCGACATCGCGCACGCCTGGCTCCTGGCCGGGGAGCGCGGGGTGCAGAGCGGCATCGAGTTCGAGATGCTCCTCGGCATGGCCCAAGGGCAGGCCGAGGCCGTCAAGCGGACCGTCGGGGGTCTCCTGCTCTACACGCCGGTGGTGCACCCGAGCGAGTTCGACGTCGCGATCGCGTACCTGATCCGTCGCCTCGAAGAAGGCGCCTCGCCGGACAACTTCATGTCCGCCGTGTTCGAGCTGTCGACCTCCGAGGCGCTGTTCGAGCGCGAGGCCGACCGGTTCCGCGCGTCACTCGCTCCGCTCGCCGAGTCCGGCGGCCTCGAGGCTCCTGCTCCGCATCGGGTCGCCGACCGGTTCGCGGCAGTTCCGCGGCCGACCCTCGGGCACTTCGAGAACACGCCGGACACGGATCCGTCGGTCGCCGAGCACCGCGTGTGGGCGCGCGGCGTCATCGAGCGGATGTCCACGAGCACGCTCGGCGTCGACGCCGTGCAGGAGGCCCGGATCACCGAGCCGGACACCCTCGCCGCCGCCCTGCAGCGCGTGCGCGAGGCAGGCTCGACGTGGGGATCGTGGTCCGGCGAGGACCGAGCGAGGGTCCTGCACGCCATCGGTGCGGCGCTCGAGGCGCACCGCACCGAGCTGGTCGAGGTCATGGGGGCCGAAGCCGGCAAGACGATCGACCAGGCCGACGTCGAGGTCTCCGAGGCCGTCGACTTCGCCCACTGGTACGCCGAACTCGCGCGGTCGCTCGACGAGGTCGACGGTGCCCGGTTCGTCCCCGCTGCCCTGACGCTCGTGACGCCGCCGTGGAACTTCCCCGTCGCGATCCCGGCCGGGTCGACGCTCGCGGCGCTGGCTGCCGGATCGGGAGTCGTGCTCAAGCCCGCCGGTCCGGCCGAGCGCTGCGGCGCGGTGCTGGCCGGTGTCATCGGCGATGCACTGGCCGCCGCGGGCGCGCCCGCCGACGTGCTCGCGCTCGTGCAGGTGTCGGAGGAGGACCTCGGCCGAGACCTCGTCGCCTCCCCACTCGTCGATCGGGTGATCCTCACGGGCGCGTACGAGACAGCGGAGCGCTTCCGGTCCTTCCGGCCCGATCTGCCGCTCCTCGCCGAGACGAGCGGCAAGAACGCGATCATCGTGACGCCGTCCGCGGACCTCGACCTCGCCGTCAAGGACGTCGTGCAGTCCGCCTTCGGGCACGCCGGGCAGAAGTGCTCCGCAGCGTCGCTCGTCGTACTGGTCGGCTCGGTCGCCCGGTCGAAGCGGTTCAAGCACCAGCTGCTCGACGCGGTGTCGTCCTTGACCGTCGGGTACCCCTGGGACCCGACGACGCAGATGGGCCCGATCATCGAGCCAGCCAGCGGCAAGTTGCTCACGGGCCTGACCGAGCTCGGCCCTGGCGAGACGTGGCAGCTCCGGCCCGAGCAGCTCGACGATCGCGGTCTGCTCTGGAGCCCCGGGGTGCGCGGTGGGGTCCGGCGCGGATCGGACTACCACCGCACGGAGTACTTCGGGCCGATCCTCGGCGTCATGACCGCGGACACCCTCGACGAGGCCATCGACATGGTGAACGAGGTCGACTACGGACTGACCTCGGGGCTGCACGCGCTCGATCCCGCCGAGATCGGCGCATGGCTGTCGCGGGTCGAGGCCGGGAACCTCTACGTCAACCGGGGGATCACGGGCGCGATCGTCCGGCGGCAGCCCTTCGGCGGGTGGAAGCGATCCGCCGTCGGGCCCGGCACCAAGGCCGGGGGTGTCAACTACCTCATCGGCCTCGGTTCGTGGGAGCCGACCGCGGCGAGCGCCGGTGATGCGGTGACGTCCGCGGCCGTGGCGCGCCTCCAGGCTGATGCCGGTGCTGGCCTGTCCGAGCCGGACCGTGCGCTGCTCGCGCGCGCTTTCCGGTCCGACGCGCACGCGTGGTCGACGCTGTTCGGCACCGCCGCGGACGTCTCCGGGCTCAGCGCCGAGCGGAACGTGGCCCGGTACCTGCCGTGGCCGGAACCCGTGCTCGTCCGGCTCGTCGCGGGTGGCAGCGTCGCGTCGCTCGTCCGCGTGGTCGGTGTGGCGGCTGCCGCGGGGGCGGCGGTCGCGGTCTCGGTCGACCCGGAGTGCACGCTCCCCGAGGCCGTGCGGACCGCACTCCGCGTCGAGCCCCACGTGGGATCGGTGGCCGTCGAGTCCGCCGAGGCGTTCCACGCCCGTGCTGGCCGACTCGGCGGCGGGCGGATCCGGCTCATCGACGGGGACGCCGAGGCCGTGCGTGCCCTCGCCGTCGCGACGAACGGGAGGCCCGACCTCGCCGTGTACGCCGGACCGGTCACCGAGGCGGGCCGCATCGAGCTGCTGCCGTTCCTGCGAGAGCAGTCCATCGCGATCACGGCCCACCGCTTCGGGACACCGAACCACCTGTCGGACGGGCTCATCTGACACCCCGTCGCTGGCTCCCCGCGCCCGAGCGGAGAAGCCGTGCACGAGAGGATGGCCGCAGAAGGAGTGTGTGCGATGGAGATCCGTTCGTTCGAGGACACCGACACCGAGGCCGTGGTGGCGCTCTGGCGTGAGGCCGGGCTGACCCGCCCGTGGAACGACCCGCACGAGGACGTCCGCCGCAAGCAGACCGTGCAGCCCGAGATGTTCTTCGTCGCCGAGGACGCCGGGCGGATCGTCGGCGCGGTGATGGCGGGGTACGACGGGCACCGCGGCTGGATCAACTACCTGGCGGTCGGAGACGACCAGCGCGGCACGGGACTCGGTCGCGCGCTCGTCGAACGCGCGGAGGGGGCGCTCCTGGCGCTCGGGTGCCCCAAGGTGCAGCTCCAGGTCCGGCCCGACAACACCGGGGTCGTCGACTTCTACGAGCACCTCGGCTACGCCCCGTACGAGGCCGTCAGCATGGGGAAGCGCCTGATCGAGGACTGAGTCGTGCCCGATCCTCGCGACACCGGCCGAGCCGTTCCCCGCTCGGCCCGGTCCGGCAGCGTCCTGGTCGCACTCGGCGCCGCACTCTGGGGCACCGGTGGGGTCGCGGGCACGATCGTGGCCGCGGACAGCGCGATGTCCTGGCCGGCGATCTCGGCGCTCCGTCTGCTCGGCGGCGGACTCGTCATGCTCGCGGTCACCGCGGCGATGGGCGGCCTCCGGCGCGTGCCGCGCAGCCGGGAGGCCCTGGGGCACGTCCTCCTGACGGCCGTCCTGACCGGCGTGTACGGCACCGCGTACTTCGAGTCGGTCTCGCTCGTCGGCGTCGCGGTGTCGACCGTCATCTCCCTCGGGGTCGCGCCCGTGGCGGTAGCGGTCGCCACGGCACTGCACGAGCGCCGGCCGCCCCGCGCCACGGTGGTCCTCGCGCTCGCCACCGCGGTCGTCGGGCTCCTGCTCGTCAGCGACGTCTCGGGCTCCGAGCCCGGGGCCGGCAGCGCGAGTGTCTCCGGCGCCGGCGTTGCCGTCGGGTCCTCGAACACGGTCGGCGTGCTGCTCGCGCTCGTGGCCGGGCTGGCGTTCGCGGGGACCTCGATCGTGAACCGGCGTGTGATCCCGGGTCTCGGGCCGTCGACGCTCATCGCCGTGTCGTTCACCCTCGCCGGGGTGCTGTCCGCCGTGTTCGCGCTGTGCACCGGGTTCCACCTCGCGAGCGCGGGGCCCTCGGCGTGGGGCGGGGTCGCGTTCCTGGCGCTCGTGCAGACCGTGCTCGGGTACCTGGCGTTCTACGGCGGACTCCAGCGCGGGGTCGCGGCGACGACCGCGGCGGTGCTGTCACTCGTGGAGCCGCTGGTGGCGACCGTGCTGTCGGTCGTGGTGCTCCACGAGCCGCTCACGGTCGCGGGTGTGGTCGGCATCGTGCTGCTCCTCGTCGCGGTGGTGCTGGTCCGCCCGCCGCGCTGACTCCCCAGGAACCGCTGGTTCCCGCGGAGCCGGTCGCCGAGAACAGGCGGAAAGGCTCGGGCGGGCGGCGAGGGCGAGCGGTGGAAGGGCTCGGGGGCCGGAACCTGCCGGCGGCTGAGGGAGAATCGAGTGCCTGCAGCATCCGGAGGTCCCCATGCAGCTCTCGCACCGCGCCCGTGCCGTCGCACCCTTCTACGCGATGGAGTTCGGCAAGCAGGCGGCAGCCCTCGAGGCCGAGGGCCACGACGTCGTCAAGCTCAGCCTCGGCGAGCCCGACTCCGGCGCACCACCCGCCGTCCTGGAGGCCCTGCGCCAGGTGGCCGACGGACGGCCACTCCCCTACACGGCCGCGTTGGGCCTCCCGGCGCTGCGCGCGGCGATCGCCGCGTTCTACCGGACGCAGCACGACGTCGAGATCGATCCCGCGCGGATCGTCGTGACGGCGGGCGCGTCGGCGGCGTTGCTCCTCGCGACGGCCGCGCTCGTCGACGCCGGTGACGAGGTGCTCATGGCGGACCCGTCGTACCCCTGCAACCGCGAACTGGTCGAGACGTTCGGGGGACGGGTGACCCTCGTCCCGACGACCGCCGAGACGCGGTTCCAGCTCGACGACGACGCCGTCCGGGCGAACTGGACGGAGCGGACCACAGGCGTGATGATCGCGACGCCCTCGAACCCGACGGGCACCTCGATCCGTCCCGAGGACCTCGCGGCGATCTGTGCGACGGCGCGGGAGCGCGGCGCGTGGCGGATCGTGGACGAGATCTACCTCGACCTCAGCGACCCGGACGAGCAGGGTCGGCGTCCGCGCAGTGTGCTGTCGATCGATCCCGACGCCATCGTCGTCAACAGCTTCTCGAAGTACTTCGGCATGACGGGGTGGCGTCTGGGTTGGTGCGTCGTGCCCGAGGAACTCGTGCCCGTGACCGAACGCCTGGCGCAGAACTACTTCCTGTGCGCGTCCGCCCCGGCGCAGGCGGCGGCACTCGCGTGCTTCACCCCGGAATCGCTCGCCGTGGCGGAGGCGCGGCGAGCGGAGTTCGCCGAGCGGCGGGCGGTCGTGCTCGACGGCCTCGCGCGGATCGGCCTCCCCGTGCCGGTCCCGCCGGACGGTGCGTTCTACGTGTACTTCGACGTGACCGGGACCGGACTCAGCTCGTGGCAGTTCTGCGAGCGGGCGTTGCACGAGGCGCACGTCGCCCTGACGCCGGGCCGCGACTTCGGAGTCCACACGGCGGAGTCGCACGTCCGGTTGTCGTACGCGGCGTCGATGGACGCACTGCACGAGGGTCTGGCGCGCCTCGGCCGATTCGTGTCGTCCTTGGGCTGATCGGTGGCACCGGCCCGCGACACAGCGGGCACCCGGGCTTTCGGGACGGCAGCGAGGACCGATCGGGGTACGGGCGAGCCAGGCCGATTCAGGGCGCATGGACAGCGAACGCGCATCTCGTCCCCCTACGTTGACGCCAACCTCGCACCCGCGGGGGAACCCGCAGGAGCCGGTCGAAGGGCCGCTCCCCCCACGGAAGCAGTCGCCCTGACGACCACCGATCCGACCGTGCCGCGCATCGTCCGCACGCGTCCCCGCTCCGGCACCACCAGCGGCACGTCCACGTACTCCTCGATCCTCGCCCAGGTCAAGGAGCAAGGCCTCCTCGGCCGCCGCATCGGTTTCTACTGGGCGCTGTTCGGCGCCCTCATCGGGTCGCTCGGGGTCGTGTGGGCCGCGTTCGCGCTCCTCGGCCACTCCTGGTTCCAGCTCATCGTCGCGGCCGCGCTCGGCGTCCTGTTCACCCAGTTCGCGTTCCTGTCGCACGAAGCCGCGCACCGGCAGGTGTTCGCATCGCACAAGTGGAACGACCAGGCGGGCCGGTTGCTCGGGACCTTCCTCGTCGGGCTGAGCTACTCCTGGTGGATGAACAAGCACACCCGGCACCACGGGAACCCGAACACGGTCGGCAAGGACCCGGACATCGCGCCGGACACCATCCGGTTCCGTCCCGAGGACGCCGCCGCGGCGCGCGGTCCGCTCCGCTTGCTCGTGCGGGTCCAGGGGTACGCGTTCTTCCCGCTCCTCACCCTCGAGGGCATCAACCTCCACTGGCTCGCGGTCCGCTCGGTCGTGACCGGCGCCGCGACCAAGGCGGACGCCCGACACCGCTGGATCGAGGGCGGTCTCCTGGCGGCCCGCTTCGGCATCTACCTGACCGTGGTGTTCTGGTTCCTGCCGCTCGGCATGGCGTTCGCGTTCCTCGGGGTGCAGCTCGCGGTGTTCGGCGTGATGATGGGCGCCTCGTTCGCCCCGAACCACAAGGGCATGCCGGTGCTGGCGCACGACGCCCAGGTCGACTTCTTCTCGCGACAGGTTCGGACCTCCCGGAACATCCGCGGCGGCTGGTGGGTGTCGTTCCTCATGGGCGGCCTCAACTACCAGGTCGAGCACCACCTGTTCCCGAGCATGCCGCGGCCGGCGCTCAAGAAGGCTCGCCTGCTGGTCCGCGACCACTGTGCGACGCTCGACGTGCCCTACACCGAGACCACGCTCGTGCGGTCCTACGGCATCGTCGTCCGGTACCTCAACGAGGTCGGCCTCGCCGCGCGCGACCCGTTCGCCTGCCCGCTCGTGGCCGAACTCCGGGTGCGCTGACCGCCCTCGGGTTCACTCCCCGAACAGGATCTCCAGCAGGGCGACCACCACGACGCCCGCGATCGGCACGCCCGCGATGAGCAGTCCGGCGCGGACCTGCGTCCGGTGGATCGTCCTCCGACCGCCGGACGCCTCGGCGACCTGGGTCGCGGCGACGAGCTCGGGTGCCGCGGCGGGCGGAACGGGCGGCGGAGCAGGGCGGTCGTCCTCGAACGCCGGGATCTCGATGACGACCTCGGCGGGATCCACCTCCGGCGGCAGATGCGCGAAGCGTCCGACCCCCTCGGGCGCGGGTGCGCGATCTCGCTCGTCCTCGGCCATCGGTCGCTCCCCTCGTCAGCCACAGCGTGCCAGGTCCTCCACACGCGCGTCGAGTGCCGAGTCGATCCACATCCGCGCCGATTGACCCTGCCGGAGTGACCCGTTCCTCCCCTATGGTGAGTGCCACCGCCGCACAGGCGCGGGAGCCAGGGGGAGGGCGACGACGTGATCGACGTTGCAGGACTGACGAAACACTTCGGCGCGACGACGGCCGTGCAGGACCTGACGTTCACGGTGCAACCGGGGCTCGTGACCGGGTTCCTCGGGCCGAACGGCGCGGGCAAGTCGACGACCATGCGGCTCATGCTCGGCCTCGACCGTCCCACCGCGGGCTCCGCCACCATCAACGGCCGTCGCTACGCCGACCACCGCGCGCCCCTGCACGAGGTCGGCGCGCTGCTCGACGCCAAGGCCGTGCACCCGGGGCGGAGCGCGCGAGCACACCTCCGAGCCCTCGCCGCGACGCACGGCATCTCGCAGGCGCGCGTCGACACGGTGATCGGCCTGACCGGGCTCGACAGCGTGGCGGGCAAGCGCGTCGGCGGGTTCTCGCTCGGCATGGGTCAGCGCCTCGGGATCGCGGCTGCGCTGCTCGGTGACCCGGCCGTCGTGATCCTGGACGAGCCGGTCAACGGCCTGGACCCCGACGGCGTGCTCTGGGTCCGCGGCCTCGCCAAGCACCTGGCGTCCGAGGGCCGGACCGTGTTCCTGTCGTCCCACCTCATGAGCGAGATGGCGCAGACGGCGGATCGCATCGTCATCGTCGGCAAGGGTCGGCTCCTCGTCGACGAACCCATGGCGGCCCTGCTCGCGCGGTCCGGGTCGTCCGTCGTCGTCGCCGGCCCGGCGCTCGATCCGCTCACCGAGGCGGTCGCGCGGGGCGGCGGACGCGTCCAGCAGGTCGCCCCGGACCGCTTCGAGATCACCGGGCCGGACGCGGCGTGGATCGGTGAGTTCGCTGCCGAGTACCGACTCGTGCTGCACGAACTCACGCCACGCTCCGCCTCGCTCGAGGAGGCCTACCTCGCGATGACCCGAGACGAGACCGAGTACGTGTCAGGAGGCGCGCGATGAGCGGCGTGGAGATCGGGACGTCCACCGAGCGGGCAGCGTCGACCGCTCCCCGCTCCGGCGTCGCCGCCCGGTTGACCTTCGGCGGTCTGCTCCATGCCGAGTGGATCAAGCTCTGGACGCTCCGGTCGACGTACTGGTGCTTCCTCATCGCGGTCGCGCTGACGGTCGGGTTCGGTTTCCTCGTCGCCGTCGCGATCTCGAGTACCGGGCTCGGCGACACCGGCAGCCGCCCGGGAGCGACCTCGGCGCTCGCGCAGGCAGCGACGGGTGGCACCAGCATCGCGGAGCTCGTGGTCGCGGTGCTCGGCGCCCTGATCGTGACCGGCGAGTACGGCACCGGCATGATCCGCACGACGTTCCTCGCCGCGCCGCGCCGGTTCGACGCCCTCGGTGCCAAGGCGCTCGTGTTCGTCCTCGTCGCGTTCGGGGTCGGGATCGTCGCGGTCGCGATCAGCACCGGGATCGCGATCGCCGTGGTCACCGGCGCGGGCCTCCACCCGGACCTCGGCCAGCCGGGTCTGTGGGGGGCGTTGCTGGGCGGAGCGGGAGCGCTGGCACTCGTGGGTCTGCTCGCCGTCGGGATCGGGATGCTCGTCCGGAACTCGGCCTTCGCGATCACGCTCTCGGTCGGCATCCTGTTCGTGCTCCCGATCATCATGAGCATCCTCAGCGGTGTCACCCGGGCGCATTGGGTGACCGACCTGATCGCCTACCTGCCGAGCCAGGCGGCCTCGACGATGTCGTCGTACGTCCCGCACGGCCTCACGTCGTCGCTCGACCCCTGGCAAGCCGCGCTCGTACTCGGGCTCTGGGCCGGGGTGTTCGTCGGTCTCGGCGTGCTCGCCGCCGAGCGCCGAGACGCCTGACCGGAGCTGCCGGGCTGTTCGAGCCGGTCGTCCGGTCGGGCCTCCGCTCCCGCTTCGTCATTGACCCGATGACGCGCGCCCGCTCCGCCGCATGATCGCCCGGCGGATCTCCCCCACGATGACGGCGAACGCGGCCGCGCAGAGCGGTCCCGCCACGACGTCGCTCGGGTAGTGCACCGCCAGGACCACACGCGACACCGCGACCACCCCCACCACCACGACGCCCAGGCCGATGGCGACCCGCCGCGCCACGGGCCGCTCCCGGAGCGTCGGCGCGAGCAGGACCAGCACGCCGATCACGAGCGCGGTCGCCACGGCGGCATGACCGGAGGGGTAGGACCACGTCGACGGGGTCGAGATCGCCGCGACGCCCCGCACGGCTGGACGCGGCCGCTCCACGATGAGCTTGAGCGCCTCGGTCGCCCACCACGGCACGACGGTGAGCGCCAGGGAGGTCAGCACCGCCTCCGACCGGCGCCGGACCGCCCACGTGATCGCGGCGATGACGAGGACGATGACGGTGGCCCCACCCGGGGCGAGGGTGTTCCCGATCACCAGCGCGATCGCGTGCGCCCACGGCGGCGCGCCGTCGATCGCGGCCTGGTCCACGGCGAGCTCGGCGGCGTGCCAGTCGGCGTCGTGCGTGATGACGACGCCGACGAGGACGAGCGCGACGAGCACGGCACCCGCGGTGGCGACGCGTGCCCGGCTCAAGGCGGTCCGGGGTCGCGTGTCCATCGGCTCATCCTGGCCGAGCGCGCCCGGGAGCCACCCGGGAGCCCCTCCCCGAGCCACCCGAGCCCCACGAGCCCCCAGCCACCCGAGGCGGCAGCCGGAACCCGCGACCCACCTTCGAGCGGCAGCCGGACTCGCGAGTCATCCGGGAGGCGCGCCCACCGCAGCAGCGGACCTCCCGTCCGACGTGGGCTCAGTCGACGAGCGTCTGCGTCCCGAGCACGATCGCGAGGGCGAGCCGCTCGGCGTCCTCGGTGCCGGGCTCGGCCGTGTAGAGCATGATGCGGACGTCGTCGGTGGCCACGACCAGCACGTCGCAGTCGAGCGCGATCGGCCCGACGGTCGGGTGCTGCACGACCTTGCGCTTGACGGTGCCACGGTCCGCGGCGACCGTCTCGGCCTCCCAGAGCTCGACGAACCGGGCACTCCCGGCGGCGAGTTCTGCCACGAGGGCCTGCACGGACCGGTCGGCCGGGTAGCGGCTCGCTGTACGGCGGAGTTCGGCGACCTGTCCGGCCTGCAGCGCGGCGAGCTCCTCCGGACTGTGCACCACGCGGGTGCCGGGGCCGATCAGGTTGCGCCAGACTGCGTTGCGCTCGATCCCGCGCCAGGTCGAGGTGGGTCCCATGAGCGCGTCGTACGGCGCGTTGGCGACGATGAGCGTCCACGTGGCGTCGTACACAGCGACCGGGGTGGTCGCGAGCCGGTCGAGGAGGCGCTGCACGCTCGCCGAGATCCGGGACGGCACGAGGTCGGGGCCGGGTGCGGCGTGTCCCGCGAGGTCGTACAGGAGGTCGCGGTCGGCGTCGGAGAGCCGCAGGGCTCGGGCGATCGCCTCGACGACCTGCGCCGAGGGCGAGGTCGCCCGCCCCTGTTCGAGCCGGGTCAGGTAGTCGGCGGAGATCCCGGCGAGCGCTGCGAGTTCCTCGCGCCGGAGGCCCACCGCACGTCGGCGGCCGCCCACGGACACGCCGACGGTCTCCGGCGCGACGCGGTCTCGCCAGCGCCGCACGGTCCGTCCGAACTCCCAGGTCTGCACCCGTCCAGTCTCCGCGACCGGCGCGGCGGTGTCCTGGGTCCACCGGTCCCAGGACGCCGCGGACGACGCCGGCGCCGCAGCCGACCGCCCGCAGCACGACGACGCAGCCCCGTCCGACCGCACTCAGGCCCGGACCGCCGTCGCTCCCGTCGGCCCCACCGTCCGCGGCCGCAGCGCCCCGGAGGCCACGAACGCGGCGACGAACGCTGCCGCCACGAGCCACAGCGCGGTGAGGACGCTCGACCGCTCGGCGAGGAGCCCGATGGCCGGCGGACCGGCGAAGTTCGCGAAGTACCCGATCGACGCGACGACGCTGACCCGCGCGGCGGGGTCCGGGCCGGACTCGGCCGCGGCGGACATGCCGAGCGGGAACCCCATCGACACCCCGACCGCCCAGAGCAGCACCCCGACGAGCGCGATCCACCAGGTCCCGCCGAGGATGAACGCGACCGCGCCGAGCACCCCGAGCGCCGCCGTCACGCGGACGGTCCACACGCGGCCGAACCGGTCGACGAACGGGCCGCCGAGTGCCCGCGTGGCGGCCTCGGTGAGCGCGAACACGGTGAAGAACAGCGCGGCGACCGCTGCGGGTTCGCCGTGGTCGTCCCGGGTGGCGAGGGTGAGCCAGTTGTTCGCGGACCCCTCGCCGAGTTCGACGCCGAGCATGACGACCCCGATGAGCAGGAGCCGCCAGTCGGCCCATCCGCGCAGCCAGTCGAGCACCTTGCGGCCGGTGGTCTGGGGCTCCCGTGGCTCCTCGGTCCGGGCGCCGGCCGGGATCGAGCGGGTCAGGACGAGGCCCGCCACGGCGATCGCGACGGCCTCGCCGACGAACTGGACCGACGGTGCGATGCCGAGCGCCGCGCAAGCCGCGCCGATCCCGGACCCGAGTGCCGCGCCTCCCGACCATGCCGCGTGCATGAGCGGCAGGAAGGTGCGGCCCATCGCGGCCTCGACAGCCGTGCCCTCGACGTTGATCATGACGTCGAGGGACCCGATCCCGAGCCCGGCCGCGACGAACGCGACGGCGACCAGGGGAACGGACCCGAGGGCGGCGGCGAGGCCGATGACGGCGAGCGCGACGGCGACCAGGAGGATCGTGCTCGCGATCGCACGTCGGCTCCCGAGCGTCCGCAGCAGCGGGGTGGCGAGCAGCAGCCCGGCGACGGACCCGACGGTGACGGCGGCGAGCACGACGCCGATGGTGCCGGTCGTCACGTGGAGCTCCGCGCGGAGCTCCGGCAGGCGCGGTCCCCACGCGGCGAGGGTGATGCCACCGATGCCGAACGCGACGATGATCGCGGTCCGCCATCGGACGAGGACACGGCGGTCGACGACGGCGTCGGCACCGGAACGGGAGTCGGTCACGCTCCGGATCGTAACGGCGCCGCGGGACGCGCCGGGGAAACTACACACCGGAAGGTATTGCGTGTAGCGTCGTCCCGATCCTGTCGACGACGCCGGAGCATCCCACGGCCGCGACGGGTGGACACCCCTGCCAGGACCGAAGGAGTTCCGAATGCCCACCACCTCCGTGCAGCTGTACTCGCTGCGGGACGCCGTCGCGGCCGACCTGGACGCCGCCGTCGCGCGGGTCCGCGAGATCGGCTACGAGCACGTCGAGCCGTACGCGTTCCAGGAGCGCGTCGACGACTACGAGCGCGTGTTCGCCGCGACCGGCCTCACCGCGCCGTCCGGTCACGCCGCCGTGATCGACTCGGAGGCCCCCGAGGCCGTGTTCGAGGCCGCCGTCCGCCTCGGCATCACGACCGTCATCGACCCGTTCATCCCGACGGACCGGTGGCAGACCGCCGACGACGCGAAGCGCCTCGCCGAGCGCGTCAACACGCTCACCGAGCAGGCGGCGGGCTCCGGCCTCCGCTTCGGGTACCACAACCACCAGTGGGAGTTCACGAACAAGGTCGACGGTCGTCCGATCTACGAGCTGTTCGTCGAGCAGCTCGCCCCCGAGGTCGTCCTCGAGGTCGACACGTTCTGGGCCACCGTCGGCGGTGCCGACGCACCGGCCGTGCTCCGCGGGCTCGGCGACCGCGTCGTCGCGATCCACGTCAAGGACGGCAAGGTGACCGGGGACATCGCCACGGCCCTCCCGTCGAGCGAGAGCGCGCTCGTCGTGCCGGACGCGCTCAAGGCGGCGTTCGAGAACCAGACCCCCGCCGGTCAGGGCGACGTCGACGTCGCCGCGATCCTCGCCGCGGCCCCGCAGGCCCTGCGTGTCGTCGAGTTCGACGCCTACAAGGGCGACGTGTTCGAGGGCATCGCCGAGTCCCTGGCCTGGCTGCGCGAGAACGACCACTGAGCTGAGCTCGACGGCGGGGCCGCGCCGGGCGATCCGGCGCGGCCCCGCCCCGTTCCCATCGGCAGCGCCGTCCCGATCAGGCGGCCGGCCCCGGCGGCACGATCGACTCGAGGAGCCGGAGGACCCGCGCGCCGTCGACCGCTTCGGGGTCGAGCAGCCACTGCACCTGCAGCCCGTCGGACGCCGCGATGCTCAGCGAGGCGAGGTCCTGCGCGTCGAGGTCCGCGCGGATCCGCCCGGCCTCCTGGTCGCGTCGGATGAGCTCGGCGAGGTCGTGGCGCAGCGATCGAAAACGCTCGCGCATGAACTCCCGCGTCCCCGGGTGGCCCTCCTGCACCGCGTCGGCCGCGAGTGTCGTGTAGAGCTGCACCAGCCCGGGCACGGACCGGTTGCGGTCGGTGCTCTCGCGCATGTCCCCGATCGCCGAGGTCGGGGGTTCGGCCGCCGAGACGGTGCGGACCTCGTGCTCCCGGTACACGGCGACGAGGAGTTCGTCCCGGGACGAGAAGTAGTGCCGCAGCGCCGCGTGCGAGATGCCGAGCGCGTCCGCCACAGAACGGATCGACGACGCGTCGACCCCCTGCTCGGCGACCATCCGGATCATCTCGTCGAGGATCTGCGCGCGCCGCTCCGCCCCCTTGCGGTACCCGCGCCGTGGGGCGTCCTCGGCGGCTCCAGCGCTGGTCACGCCCCCAACGTAGCGCCAGCCGGGAGGGCCGGGGGCACGTTCGCGAGATCGGCCGCCGGTCGGGTTGCGCCGGAGCGACGGGGAGGGCAACCTGCTCACCGTGCCGCACGTCCCGCGGCACGCACCGCCCCACGAGGCCCCGGAGCACGATGACCGACCACCGCCCCACCGTCCTGTTCGTGTGTGTCCACAACGCCGGGCGATCACAGATGGCCGCGGGCTACCTGCAGCACCTCGCGGGCGACCGCGTGACCGTGCTGTCGGCGGGCAGCGAACCGGCGGACCACATCAACCCCGTGGCGGTGGCGGCCATGGCCGAGGACGGCATCGACATCACCGCCGGTCGGCCGACCGTGCTCGAGACGGACACCGTCCGCGCGTCCGACGTCGTCATCACCATGGGGTGCGGCGACGCGTGCCCGGTGTTCCCCGGCAAGCGCTACGAGGACTGGGAGCTCACCGATCCCGCGGGCTTGCCGCTGGAGCAGGTGCGGCCCGTCCGTGACGAGATCCGGCGGCGCGTCACGGCGCTCGTCGCGGAGCTCGACGCCTGACCCGTCCGGCGCGATCGACGGCACGGTCGCTTCTGCGGCACGGTCGCTTCTGCAGCCCGACCACTCCCGCGGCCCTACCGCTTGCATCGGCCCGCGCCTACGCTGTCCTCAGATCGCCCGGAGAGCAGGAGTCGACGATGACCGAACGCAACGCTTCCGACGGCACCCCCGGCAACGTGGTCCGCGGTGAGGTGATCATCCTGCAGCTCGACCCGGCGGAGCTGCTGAGCGAACCCCCGACCGACGCGGAGTTCGTCGGCGTCCTGCTGTCGAGCACCGAGGGGCGGCCGTCGTACTTCGCCGGGCACCGCATCGGCGGCGAGGCCTACGACCGCGTGTCGATGAAGTTCAGCGACCGCGAGCGGGTGTGGGTGAAGGTCGCCGACTCGGGCCCCGACGTGACGTACCGGCTCATCACGGCGAACCAGTACGCGACCGGGCGTCCCTGACGGCTCCGCCCTGCGCGCCCGGGCCCTCGCGCCCGGGCCCCCGCGCGAGGTCGGCCGAGCACGAGTCGCCCACGCGCGGCTCGCCCGGGCGCGGCCCGGGGTGCATGATTCCGTCATGACCATCGGCTTCGACCGCGACTCCTGGGACGCCCACTGGCGCGACGCCGACGGCGACGAAGCCGAGGGGCCGACCACTCCCACCCCGTACCTGGTGCAGGCGGCGGAGGCCGGGCCTCCCGGCTCCGCGCTCGACGCGGGGTGCGGCACCGGGAGGGACGCGGTGTGGCTCGCCGAGCACGGCTGGCACGTGACCGGCGTCGACATCGCGCCGACCGCGCTCGAACGCGCCGCACGGCGCGCAGCCGTGGCGGAGGTCACGGACGCGGTGACCTGGGTGGCCACGGACCTGACCACCTGGGAGCCCGAGCGCCGCTTCGACCTGGTGACGACCGCCTACGCGCACGCCACGATCCCGCAGCTCGCGCTCTACGAGCGGATCGGCGGGTGGGTCGCGCCCGGTGGCACGCTGCTCGTCGTCGGGCATCGACACGGGTCGCACCACCGGCACGACGCCGCACCGCCCGAGGAGGCCACGGTCGGTGCCGCCGACGTCGCCGCCCTGTTCGACGGACCCGCCTGGCGCGTCGACCGTGCGGAGGAGCCGCGACGCGAGATCGTGCGCCGCAGCGGCCCGGTCGTGCTCCACGACGTCGTGGTGCGCGCCACGCGCCTGCCCTGACCAGAGGGCCCACGCGGAGGGACCCGCGGGGTGAGGCCGTGACGGCCCTCCCCACCGGGTGTGCTGCGGGGACCCTCCACATCCCCGTTCTGGGGAGGACCGCGGCGGATGGCACGACTGGTAGCGTTCCCGGGCCGACGAGGGGGAGCACGTGACCTACTGGACGACCGGGGAGCATCCGGGGACCACCGAACGCCGCACCGGGGGTGTCCTGCTGCTCATCGTGGTGGCGGTGATCGCCGGGCTGATCGGTGGGGCGATCGCCGCGTTCACGACCGGGCCGGTGATCGCGCACCGGTTGGTCCTCGGCGAGTTCACGAAGGCCGTCCACTGGACCGCGTGCGGTCACGACCGCTGCGCCGCCGTGGAGGCCCCGCTCGATTGGGAGGACCCGGGCACGCGCGCGATCCACCTGGCGCTCATCGAGCACCGCGCCACCGGCAAGCGCCTCGGTACGCTGCTCGTCGACCCCGGCGGGCCGGGTGAGTCCGGCGTCGACCTCGTCGGGAGCAGCGTGCGGAACGCCGTCACGGCCACGGTCGCGCGGCACTACGACGTCGTCGGGTTCGACCCCCGCGGCGTCGGGTACTCGAGCGCGGTGCACTGCGGTGGCGCCGCCGAGCTCGACCGGTACCTCTACAGCGTCCTCCCCGGCACCATCGGATCGAGCACGTGGCTCGCCGCGGACCGCGAGCGTGCCCGGACGTTCGCCCACGACTGCGCCGAGCACACCGGAGCGCTGCTCGGGCACGTCGACACGGTGAGCGCCGCCCGCGACATGGAGCTCCTCCGCGCCGACCTCGGCATGCCGCGCCTCGACTACCTCGGGTACTCGTACGGCACCGAGCTCGGCAGTGTCTACGCGTCCCTCTACCCCCACCACGTGGGCCGGTTCGTGCTCGACGGTGCCGTCGACATCTGGACCCCGACCTCCACCGACGGCGTCGTCGCGCAGGCGAAGGGCTTCGAGGGCGACCTCCGCGCCTGGGCCCGGGCCTGCCTCCGGGGATCGGAGAGCGCCGTCGTCGGCGACGCCACCTGCCCCTTCACCGGCTCCGTCGACCACGCGATGGGCCGGATCCGTCACCTGCTGCACGCGGCCGACACGGATCCCCTGACGGCGAGCGACGGTCGGCGGCTCGACGGGGCGACGCTCTCGACCGCGATCGTCAACGACCTGTACAGCACCACCGAGTGGCCCGCCCTGACCACCATGCTCCGCGGCGTCGCGGCCGGCGACCCGGCCAAGGCGTTCCACGCGGCCGACGCCTACAACGGCCGGCGCTCGAACGGGAAGTACTGGGACAACGCGACCGAGGCGTTCACCGCGATCGGCTGCCTCGACGGCGGCGCTGACGACGTGACCGCGGACATGCGCCACGAGGCGAAGCAGCTGGCGCACGCGGCACCGACGCTCGGTCCCTACCAGGCGTACGGCGACGTCACCTGCGGGCAGTGGCCGGACGGCATGGTCGCGTCCCCGGCGCCCCCGACACACGGCGGGCAGGACCCCGTGCTCGTCATCGGCTCGACCGGCGACCCCGCGACCCCGTACCACCAGGCGAAGACCCTGGCCGCGTTGTTCCCGTCCGGGCACCTCGTCACCCACGTCGGCGAGGGGCACCTGGCGTACAACTACGGCGACGAGTGCGTCGACGACACGGTGGACGCGTACCTCGTGCAGGGGCTCGTGCCGAGTCGCGATCCGCGGTGCCGCTGAGACGCTAAGCCGGGGGCCTGCCCGCTGGCCTCGGAAGTGACAGCAACGCTCCCGTTACTGTCACTTGTCGCTCGTAAGTGAGAATAGCGGCGCCATTACTGTCACTTACGGGCCACAACTGATAGTTTGACCCTCGCTGATGTCAGTTGTGTGCAGGAGGGAGACGTGGTGTCCTGGCCCGCGCGGACATTCCGGACCGTTCCGTGGACTCCGCCCTCACGGCGTGGGTCCTCTGCCGATCGGCGCCTGACCGAGGTCGACGTCTCGGTGCCACCGCACATCGCCGGGCTCCCCTTCACGGCCGTGGCCTCGCGAGAACTCGAGCGCGCGATGCGCGAGGTGCGGACGCTCGAGGAGAACTACGCCGACGTCCTCCGACCGCTCGCCGGGTTCCTCGTCAGGACTGAGTCCGTCGCCTCGTCGAAGATCGAGCACGTCACGGCGTCCGTCGAGGACTTCGCGCGTGCGTTGGGCGGGGTCCGGTCGAACTCGTCGGCCGTCTCGATGGTGTCCGCCGGTCGCGCCATGACGAAGTTGATCGACACGGCGCACCCGGCGATCACCCTCGACGCGATCCTGGCCGCGCACCACGCCCTGATGTCGGAAGATCCGTCCGAGCGCATCTCCGCCGGGCGACTCCGCGACGTCCAGAACTGGATCGGCGGCAGCGACCACAGTCCGCGAGGCGCGCTCTACGTCCCGCCACCGGCCGAGACCGTCGACGACCTCATGGCTGACCTGATCACGTTCGCGAACGCCGACGACGTCCATCCCGTGGCGCAGGCCGCGATCGTGCACGCGCAGTTCGAGACCATCCACCCGTTCACCGATGGCAACGGCCGGATCGGACGAGCGCTCCTCGGTGCCGTGCTCCGCCGTCGCGGCGTTGCCCGGAGCACGGTCGTGCCGGTCGCCTCGGCGCTCTCGGCCGACACAGAGCACTACTTCGACTCGCTCACTGCCTACCGGGATGGCGACGCGGACCGCATCGTCGAGGACATCGCGCTCTCCACGCAGATCGCCGCCCGTGAGTCGGAGCACACGGCCGCGCTGTTCCGCACCCTGCCCTCCGATTGGCGTGCCGCCGCCAGCCCACGCCGGGGTTCGGGCGCGGAGGACGTCATCGACCATCTCCTCGCGCTCCCGGTGTTCACCGTCGAGCAGATGGCCCATGAGACGCATCGCGACGAGCAGACGGTGTTCCGCGCTGTCGCTCGACTCGAGGACTCCGGCGTGATCCACGAGGTCACGGACCGGAAGCGTGACCGTGTGTTCGCGGCGCGCGACGTCCTCGACGAACTCGACGACCTCGACCTGCGCATCCGGAACGCCATCACGGCAGAGCGCCGCGGGTAGTCGGAACGCGTCCCGACCCTGCCCCCGTGGAAACGTCGTCCGCGCCGCCTGTCGATTCCCGCACACCCCGTTCGACAAGGGAGTACCGGTGGAACCACCGGCGACGACGACGGGAGACGACATGACCCAGTACGCGATCCTCATCTACCCCGGTGCAGGTCCGGCCACCGCCGAGGACCTCGCCGAACACGACCAGCACGCGGCCGACCTCATCGCGTCGGGCGCGCTCGTGGCGGCCTTCGCGCTGACACCGCCCGAGGTGACCACCACGGTCCGGGACGGCGTGGTCAGCGACGGCCCGTTCGCCGAGACGAAGGAGGTCATCGCCGGCCTCGGCATCATCGAGGCGCCCGACCTCGACGCCGCACTCGCGATCGCCGCCCGCAACCCGGCCACGTGGCAGGGCGGCGCGGTGGAGGTCCGGCCGGTGGTCGGCGGATGGGTCCGCGGCGACGTGGGAGCGGCCTCCGGGCAGGCTCCTGGCGTCCCCGCCGCCGACGGGGCATGACGGGCACGACCCCGGCGGTCGTGCGCGCAGCGCTCGAGGAGGCCCACCGCCGCGGGTGGGCGGGCCTCCTCACCGCCGCGGCGCGGGTGACGCGCGACCTCGACCTGGCCGAGGAGTGTGTGCAGGAGGCATCGGCCACGGCGATCGAGGCCTGGTCGACCGGCGGCGTGCCCGACGACCCGGTGGCCTGGCTCGCGACCGTGGCCCGGCGCCGTGCACTCGACGCCGTCCGCCGGGCGATGACGCTGCGACGGAGGCTCCCGTTGCTCGTCGAGCCCGATCCGTCACCATCCCCGTCGGAGCCGCGGGACACCCCCGATCACCGCCTCGACCTGGTGTTCCTGTGCTGTCACCCCGCGCTCGCCCCCGAGTCGCAGCTCGCGCTGACGCTCCGTCTGGTGTGCGGGATCCCCACCGCGGACGCCGCGCGGCTGCTCCTCGTGCCGGAGGCGACCATGGCAGCCCGGCTCACCCGGGCGAAGCGAAAGGTCCACGACGCGCGGATCCCGTTCCGCACCCCGCCGGCCGCCGAGCTCCCGCACCGACTGCTGATGGTCCTCGCCACCGTGCACCTCGTGTTCACGGCCGGCCACACGGCTCCGTCCGGTGCGGGACTGCTGCAGCCGGACCTCCTGGACCGGGCCATCGAACTCGGACGGATGCTCGTGGCGGTGCTGCCCGACGACCCCGAGGTGCAGGGCCTGCTCGCGCTCATGCTCGCGACCGACGCCCGACGCAGCACGCGGGTCGACGCCGCCGGCGCGCTCGTCCCGCTCGCCGACCAGGACCGGAGCCGCTGGGACCGCGCCATGATCGAGGAGGCCCGCGACCGCGCACTCCGAGCGCTCCGGCCCCGGCCCGGACGCTTCGCGCTCCAGGCCGCGATCGCCGTCCTGCACGCCGAGGCGCCGTCCACCGCGGCAACGGATTGGAGGCAGATCCGGGCGCTGTACGACGCGCTCGTCCGCGCGTGGCCGTCCCCCATGGTCCTGCTCGCCCGGGCGGTCGCCACTGCCGAGGTGGACGGCCCCGACGCCGCGCTCATCGAACTCGACCGGCTGCGAGACGATCCCCAGCTCGCCCGGAACCACCACCTCGCGGCGACGCGCGCCGAGCTGCTCCACCGCAGCGGGCAGCCCGAGGAGGCCGTGGTCGCGTGCGATCGCGCACTCGCCCTGGTCGAGAACGCGGCCGAGCGCGACCACCTGCTCACTCGGCGGGCGGTCTACGCGGGGGTCGAGACGTCGCGGAGGTGAAGCGCGCCGAGGTAGTCGTCAAACGTCCACGGGCGTTCGGTCTCCGTCCTCGAGTCGTCGGCGAACTTCAGAACCCTGGCCGCCCAATCTCGATCAGGGTCGAGAGGGGGAACGTGCGCGTCCCGAACGCGACGGGCTGATCCAGATCCGTGATCTTCACGCTCACACATCCCTGAGCTGCCGCTCGAGATCCCATCCTTCTGGTGGACTCTCGCGAGACCACCAAGGCGCACCAAGATCAAGCCAGTTCTGCCGCCATCGGTCGTAATCGATGCCCCTGTCGTCATCCGACACTCCGAACTGATAGCCGCAACAGGGGCAGATATCGAACGAGGGAAGACCGTACCGATTACGCGCCGGCTCGTACAAGCCGGGATATCTGCACACAGGACAGCGGTACATCGTCACCATGTCCACCACCGTCCCCTGTCGATCACCGCAGCAGCTCTCGCGCTCCGGCACGCGGTACGTCCTCCTGCAACCGCCCGGATTCCATGCAGTCCCCTCCGTCCTCGATGGTCCAGCGCTCTCACCTGTATCGCCCAGTCGTGGTAGCGCACTCAAGTGAGGCTGACCCAGCATCCTCGACCGGAACGCGGCACGGTATCGGTCACGATCTCGATCTCGATCTCGATGCCGTCGGTGAGCCTGCGGTGATGCGCGACGACACCTGGCGCCCGGCCGGCATCACCACAGATCGACCAAGAGTGACGCACCCATGCTGAAGCGCCCCCGCTCGCGGTCCGGGCGTCAGCCGGGACGGACGATGTGCGTGGTCCGCCCGCGGCGCCTCAGCGGGACCACGGAGCTCCGGAGTCGGCCGCGGGCGGCTCCGGCATGCCGACCGGGCCAGCCGACGGCTGCGGGCCCGTCATCGAGGAGGACCAGGCGCCGCCCGGACCAGTCGGCGTCACCCGGTCGTTCGCGCCGTACGAGTACCGGTTCGTCTGCTGCACGCCCGTCGGTCCGGGGTCGGCTCCGGCTCCGGCTCCGGTCTGGGGTGCGAGGTACCGCCCGAGCGCGGAGTCGAGGACCCTCAGTCCGACCTCGGTCAGCCCCGTGGAGCTCGAGGTCGGCTGGTCCAGGAAGCCGTGGTCCGAGCTCCAGCCGGCACCGCTGCTGACGGCGACGCCGAACGGGTCGAACCACCGCCGCACGACCGCGCCGGTCCGCGAGTTGCTCTCGAGGTCGACGGTCCCGTCGACGTCGGCGTCGAGCAACCAGACGGTCACGGCACCGGTGTCGTCGGTGTCCCGTTCGGCGACGGTGATGCCCCGGACGGAGTACGTGCGCGACGCGGTCACGGTGGTCGACCCCGGCGCCTGGTGGAGCTCGGTGTCGCCGATGACGAGGGAGGCGCCGTCGACGCGGTCGTCCTGCAGCAGCAGGCGGCCGTTCGCGTCATGGACGTCACCCTGCACCTGGCCACCGTCCGCCGCGGTGATCGACTGCACCCCGCCGTCAGCGTCGTACGCCACAGCGCGCCCGTCGAGGCTCGTGGTGTCACCGTCCGCGTCGTAGGCGAGCTGGTCGGTCGTCGTGGTGGTCCCGTCGGTCGTGGTCACCGACTGTGCGGCGTGGGGCTGGTTGGAGCCCGCTGCCGGGTAGGCGTACGTGCTCGTCGTGTCCGGACCACCGGTGGTGGAGTGGTCGGTCTCGGACAGGCGGTTTCCGGTCGCGGTGTCGTAGCTGTAGGTGTGCCAGTAGGGTGCAGCGCCGCTGAGGCCGGAGGCCGTGGGCGCAGCGGAGCAGGAACCGGATGCGGACGTCCAAGCGTCGGTGAGCTCCTGGAGCGCGTCGTGTCCGTAGCACTGGGCCTCGGACCCCGCCTCGCCGGTCGTGACCGCCGAGGTGATGACGCCGGCGTCGTTCCGGTGGTAGGTCCGGTCGGCCTGGACCACGGTGGCGGATCCGGTGCCGGTCATGTCCTCGATGCCGGTGAGCGCCCCGGTCGCTTCGTCGTACGAGTAGGCGGAGGAGTTCGCCACGGTTCCGCCACGGTCGATCTGCGCGACCTGGCCGAGCGCGTTCACGAGGACGTCACCGTAGTCGGCCGCGCCGCCGATGCCGACCGGGTCGCCCAGCGCGCTGTAGTTCGTGACGACCTTCTCGGCCGCGAGGCCCCCCATCGCTCCGTAGGTGGTCGCGAGGAGCGAACCGTCCACCGCGTACCCGTAGGCGAGGGTGTAGGTCGTGCCACCGAACGCGGGTGCTGCCGACGGGATCGAGATCGTCTCGCCCGTGGGCTCGTCGTACGCGTTGTACCCGGAGTAGGACGTCGTGTACGCGGCGCCGGGAACACCGGGCACCGAGCCCGTGTAGCTCGACGATGACGTCAGCTGACCGACCTTGCGGCTGTCGTAGGTCCACGAGTCGAGCAGCGCGCCGCTGGTGCTGCCGTCGTACTCGGCGGTCCTCCGGCCGTCGTCGTCGTACGTGTACGCGACCGTCCGTCCCCGCGCGTCCGTCCGGGTGAGCTGCTCGCCGTCCAGGTCGTAGGTGGCGGTCGTCGTCCCGGAGTCGGGGTCGACGGTGGACACCTGGTCGCCCTGGAGGTCGTAGGACCAGTGCGACTCGTTGCCAGCCGGGTCGGTCATCGACGTCATGCGTCCGGCAGCGTCGTACCCGTACGTCGTCGTGTCGGCCGTCGTGCTGCTCGACGGCGTGCTGCCCAGGTACTGCACGAGCTTCGTCCGCCGCCCGAGCGAGTCCGTGGAGGTCGCCGTCGGGATCCCACCGCTCGGCGGCGTGGTGACGACCTCGTCGCTCCCCGGGTAGGTGTCCGTCGTCCGGTACAGCTCCTTGCCGAAGGAGCGCGTGGCCGTCGCCAGCGTGCGGCCGGCCGCGTCGTACTGCGTCTGGGTCGAGGACTGGATCTGCTGCTGGTTCGCGGGCACGAACAGCTTGGCCGACGGCGCCACCGCACTCGCCCAGTAGTCGTGGTCGACGACGACCACGCGCCCCTGGGCGTCGTACTGGTCGTCGGTGACGATCGAGCCGCCAGAGGGCGACGGCGCCTGCGTCTGGACCTGCTGCCCGAGGCCGTCGAACAGGGTGTCGGTCGTCACGCTCGTGGTGGCGTTCAGGGTCGTGGTGGCGACCGCGAACGGCGCGGTCTGCGACTCGGTGTAGGCGTAGGCCGAGGACGGCGACGTCGGGTACGTCGCGCGCGGCCGACCGGGCAGCCACACGTCGGTGCGGCGTCCGAGGGCGTCGTACGTGGTCGTGGTGAGACCGCCGTCCGCCGCGGTCTGCGTGAGGACCTCGCCGCGCGTGCCGTCGTACCCGGTGGTGCTCGTCCAGCCCATCGGGTTGGTCGTGGTCACGCGCGTGACCGGCCCGCCGACCGTCGGCGTGTACGCGGTCGTGGTCGTCCGGCCGAGCGCGTCACGGGATCCGGTCCTCCGACCGAGTGCGTCGTACGTGCTCGTGTCGGTCGTCGTCCACACGGGTGTGGATCCGCTGTACGACGTGACCCTGCGGGTCGACGTCGCATCGCCGACGGTCGGCGCGACGCCGAACGCGTGCCCGTCGTAGCTCGTCTCGGTGTCCGACACCACATCGGCCGGGAGGCCCGGGTCGCCACCGCAGGCAGCGCCGGTCTCCGTCACCTCCTGTGGCAGGTCGACGATCCAAGCGTCGGTGTTCGCCGGCGCGTAGGACGTCGTGACACACGTGGTGCCGGCGTCCGACGTCGCGGTGGTCAGGGACGTCGGGTCCCCGTGGGCGTCGTACGTCGCCGTGGTCTGCGTGGTGCGGCTCCCACCGGACGCGATCGGCTCCGTGGTGGTGCTGTTCCCGTCGGCGACGACCCGGGCCGTGTCGAGACCGTCGTCCGCTTCGACGCTCCCGGCCCACGGGGCGTGCACGGTGTCGGACAACAGCGAGCCGCCGACCCCGTCGAGGTCCTTCTCCTCGTACACCCGGCCCGCGAACCACCGCGCGTCAGGGATCGTCGTCCCGGTGACGGCGACGGTCTTCGTCCCACCGCTGGCGGCAGCGCGATCGCCGTCGAGGCCCCGGAAGAACGTGTAGTCCGTGGTCTTCTGGGCCGACGGTGTCGTGGGCGCGCCCTCGCGCACCTCGACCCGGTCGAAGCCCGCCGGGACCGACCACGTGCGCTGCGCGACCGGCGTCGCCGGACTCGTGTCGTACCTCCAGGCCGGCCCGCCGGTGTAGACGTAGTCGGTTTCCTGCGCGGGGTCGTTCCCGCCGCCGGTCCTCGGGTCGCGGACCACGCTCGTGACCACGTACTCGTGGAACAGGTCCTGGCGCGCTGCGGCCGCCGGCACCACGGACGATGCCCACGGCTGCGGGAAGCACCGCTCGTCGTTGCTCGCCGCTGCCGCCTCGATCGCCGATGCCCGCGCTGCGGTGCACTGCTGTGCGGAGTAGTTCACCGAGGTCACCGCGCCCGTCGCGGCGGTGATCGACGAGATCCGCCACTTGTCGAGCGGCGCCAGCCCGCCCGTCGCGGACACCCGGTTCTGCATCCGGACACCCGCGAACCTGGTCGCGGGCTCACTGATGCTCGTGCTCCCGGCGTACCCGGTGTGCTGCACCTGGGTCAGCCAGAGGGCCGCGCTCGTGCCGTCGCCGGGCGAGGGGAACGAGTGCGACAGGGTCCACTTGTCGACGGTCGCGGAGCCCGAACCCGAACGGACGCTCGTGGTGACGGTGTCGAGCATCGCGTCGGTCCAGAACGTGGGAACGCGGTGCGCGGAGCAGCTGGCGCTGCACGACTGGTCCCAGGGCACATCGGGGTAGGCGGAGGCGGTGGCCGGCTTGGTCGCCGCGGCGGTGATGCTCTCCTTGGTGCACGTCTTGTGCGTGGTGTCGCTGCACCGGCCGTAGGCGTCGTAACCGAACGAAGCCCGGGCCGTGGCCGCGTTCGACGAGTACACCGTGCTCCTGGTCAGGCCGTAGTCGACGTGGTCGAGCTGTCCGCCGCGGATGTACGAGGTGGTGCTGCTGCCGTCCTTGCCGTAGCTGTTCGTCTCGGCGTCGTAGTAGTACGCCTCGGCGTTGCCGTGCGTGTCGACGACGTAGTCGAGGTTCCACCGCCACGCCTGCATGCACGAGGACGACGCGAAGGTCGACGCGTGGCAGGGCTCACCGGCGCCATTCCCGAACACGGGGACCGTCCAGGCGGAGTTCGTGGTGGCCTTGCCCTTGGCCCAGCCGGGCAGCTCGTTCAGCCCGAACCAGTACTGGGTGCCGTCGGTGGTCGTGAGGCGCCAGCAGTCGGTGTCGGACGTGCCGTTCGCGGCGCAGCCGTGCGCCGTCCCGACCAGGTGCTCGAGGCGGGACCCGTCGTCCGTCTGCAGGTGCCACGCACCCGTTGCGCTGTCGCGGACCAGGGGTGTGCTGTGACCGTCGAGCTCGAGGGTCGCGTTGTCGGTCCTCCAGCAGAGGTCGCCGGAGGTCGCGACGGCGGCGCTGTCGTCCCGCGAGCACGAGACGTACTGTCGCTGGATGGAGCCGCCGCCGGTGAGGCTCCACCCGTCGCCGATCGCCGAGGGCTGGTTGTTCGTGGAACCCGTCTCGCGGTCGACCGACTGCGAGTCGTAGGCGAGCGCGAGGTGCGGGGTCGGGCCCGCGGCCGCAGGCGGGACCGTCATCGGGTAGGTCCACGAGAGGGACCCCGTCTGTGCGGCGACGTCCGGGGCGGACGACGCGACGGACGGAGCGGACGACGGGACGGTCGCGGCGGAGGACGCGATCGTCGGGGCGGATGACGGCACGGTCGCAGCGGATGACGGCACGGTCGCAGCGGATGACGGCACGGTCGCAGCGGATGACGGCACGGTCGGGGTCGCGGACGGCACGGTCGGGGCCGCGGCGAACGATCCAGTGCCGCTGGCCGACACCGGTCCGCTCGTCGCCGCGACCGTGGTCGCCGTCGTGGTGACCTTCGGGGTGAGCACGACTGAGCCCGAGCTCGCCGTCGTCGTCACCGCCGTCGCGTTCGTCGCCGAGAGCGCCACTCCGGCGGGCAGGGTCACCCAGGTCGTCCGGTCCGCGACGTCAGCGCCGCCGGCGTTCGTCAGCAGGCTCCTCGGCACCTCGAGCTGGACCGCCCCGGACCGCGTGGTGCGATCGGTCCGCTTGATGTCGAGAGCCAGGCCGTCGAGGTGCCGCGCCTGGGCGGCGGTCGGGCTCACGACACTGATCGAGACGCTCCGGACCGCACTGGACGAGCTGCCCTGCGACTTGACCTGGATGCCGGTCCCGCCGACCGCGGTCCAGCGCGTCGCATTCAGGGCCACCGTGTACGTCCCGGAGAGCCGGCTGACCGCGGGCGTGCTGACGCTCGTGGAGGATGCCGGCGCGGCGGCGACGAGGGCCGGGCTCGCGACGTGGCCGGTGACCGACGTCCCCGGGGCCGCGCTGAGCGACGCGGCCGTCGCCGGTGTCGCGGTCAGCGCGGCTGCGACGACCGCCATGACTCCGATCGTGACGACGGCAGCCCGACTCAGAGATGCTCTCGAGCGCAGGCCACGTCCGTGGTGGCTCATGCGGCTGACGCCGATAGCCGATACGCCCGCGCCACGATGCCGGCCATGCTTCCCCCAGAGTGCGATCGGTGAGAAGTACGAGCGACTCTCACTCAGGCGCGATGCTAGCGAGCAGCGTGACGGCGCTGGGCACCCCTGTCCGAGGGGTGCGCGATGTTTCCGGGGGTCGAGGGACCCGTTACTGTCAGGACCCTCATCCAGCCGAAGTCATGGCGGGCCACGGAGCCCCGCTCCGGCTCACCGCGCCATCGCGAGCACGTCCCCCACCAACCGCACCGCGTCCTCCTCGCTCACCGGCAGGGCGAACACCGTCCGGTAGTACAGCGGTGCGATCACGTGATCGAGGACCTGGTCGACGGTCGGCGATGCTTCACCACGGGCGGCGGCCCGGCCGATCACGGCAGCGGCCTGTTCCCGACGCCGCTCCGTGACGGCGCAGTGCACCACGAGGTCCGTCCGCGCCGACACCATCGCACGCAGGAACCGTGCGCGCTCGATCCGGCCGATGTCCCGGACCACGGCGGTGGCCCAGCCGATGAGGTCGCCGTCGAGCGACCCGGTGTCGGGAACCGGGTCCCCCTCACGCGTGAGTGCCGCCACCGTGGCGTCCTGCAGGAGTGCGCCGACGTCCGGCCACCGTCGGTACAGCGTCGTCGGGTTCACGCCGGCCCGTTCGGCGACGAGCGGGAAGGTGATCCGCTCTGCGCCCTCGCCGACCAGCTGGCCGACGGCCGCGTAGACGGCCTCGAGGACGCGCGCGCTCCGCCCGCCGGGACGGCTGACCGGTTCCGAGGAGGGCATGCCTCCATTGTCGCAACGTCCGTTGCTTTTGTGTCGGTCCTGACCTAACGTTCTTATCGCAACGATCACTGCGTTAAGGAGGACCGTCCGCATGCCGTCCCGACCCGTCGCGTTCGCCATCGCCGCTGCGGCCGGCACGGCGATCCTGACCGCCGCCTCTGCCCCCGCGCCCCTGTACCCGACGTACCAGCGGTTGTGGCACTTCTCGACCTTCACCCTCACGGTCGTCTTCGCGGTCTACGTTGCGGCACTGCTCGTCGCCCTGCTCACGGTGGGCGCCCTCTCGGATCGGGTCGGTCGCCGTCTGGTGGCCTCGGCGTCCCTGCTCGTCCTCGCCGTGGGGATGCTCGTGTTCGCCGGCGCCGACGGGACCGGTGCGCTCATCGCAGCCCGGGTCCTCCAGGGTCTCGCGGTCGGCGCGGCCACCGGCACACTGACGGCCATGATCGTGGACGCGGCCCCGACCGCCCGGTCCGGCTCGATCGTGAGCAGCGCGGTGCCCTCGCTCGGCATCGCCGTCGGCGCCGTCCTCGCCGGCGGCCTGGTCGAGTACGCGCCCCTGCCGCGCCAGCTCGTGTTCTGGGTGCTCGCCGCGGTCGACCTCGCGCTCGCGGCGCTGGTCTGGAGGGTCGGCGAACGAAGCGAGGACCGTCCGGTACCGCGCGAATCGCTCCTCCGGTCGCTGCTGCCGACCGCGGGCCTCCCCCGGGAGGCCCGCTCCACGTTCCTCGCGCTGCTCCCGCTCATCTGTGCCGCGTGGGCGCTCGCGGGCTTGTACCTGTCGCTCGGGTCGTCCGTCATCGGCGGCGTGCTCGGCGTGGAGGACCACTTCGTGGTCGGGGTCGTCCTCGCCGTCTTCTTCGTGGCCGGGATCGCGGGGACCGCACTCGCCTCGACCGTCCCCGAACGGCTCCGCTCGGTCGCGGGGGCCGCCGTGCTCGCCGTCGGCGTCGGTGTCACCACGGCCGCCACCCTGCTCGGCGCCCTCCCGCTGTACGCCGTGGGATCGGCGATCGCCGGCATCGGCTACGGCGCGACCTTCCGGCAGATCATCGACGCGCTCGGTCGGGAGGCCCCGGGGCACCAGCGCAGTCAGGTCTTCGCGACGATGTACATCGTCAGCTACGCGGCGTTCAGCGTGCCGGCGCTCGGCGCCGGGCTCGCGGTCGGCGACTGGGGCCTGCAGCGGACCGCTGTCGCGTACGGTGCGCTGGTGGTGGCGCTCGTCGCCGTCGCTGCGCTCGTGCACCTCCGCGCTGGACGGCGGGCTGCGGTGACCGGCTGACCCGCTGACCCGCGCCGAACGCCGAGGCCGGCTCCTTCGTGCCCGTGCCGCACACGCCATCAGGCTCGGTGATGAGGGACTGCTGCAGGTTCAGTTGACTCTGACGTGCCCTACTGCCCGGTCACCCGTTCGCCTGTGGAGGCCAGGCGGGGTGTCGTGCTCCGACCGATGCGCTACCCGGACTTGCTCATTGCGACAGCTCGCGGTCGAGACGGTCGAGCAGACTCTCGAGTGAGACCTCGAACTCCTCGTCACTCCGGTCCTCGCTGAGCAACGCCCGGAGTCGACGGACCTCCGGCGCGGCGTCCAACGACATCGATCCATCTCCCTCAGGGACGGTGGCGCCTCCTTCATCCAGGGGTTCCTCAGCGGGCCCTGCTTCGGCTCCGCGGACGACGGACTGCAGCAGCAGCTGCCCGAGCAGGAAACTGCTGAAGGCGCGGTAGGCGTTCACGGCCTGTGCATCGTTGAAGCCGTTCCTGGTCAGCGCGGTCAGGAACGTGTTGACGACCTCGATGCTCCGAAGCGGTGGACGCAGCCACGGTGCTGCCGGGTGGCGCGTGGCCACGAGCGGGAACGCCTTCGGGTGGCTGTCGGCGATCCGTCGCACCTCGTGCGCGACCGTCTGCAGGAAGACCTGCCAGTGCTCCCCCTGCGCTTCCTCGAGCTGCGAGGTCAGTTCGCTCATCAGTGACGCGACGACCCCCTCGAGGAGGTCCTCTTTCCCGTGGACGTACCGGTAGAGGGACATCGCCTCGACACCGAGCTCCTGCGCGAGGGATCGCATCGACAGGCCCTGCGTGCCCGACCGGTCGATCTGCCCGAGCGCGGTCTCGACCACGAGGTCGCGACTCAGCTTCGGCGCTCCCGATCCTGACCGGCTCGTCCTCGGATGCTCTGCCACCGACACGTCTCCCTGCTGGTTCACGATCCCGCGCCTCCCGGTCACCGGGAGGCAGCGACCGGTCCTGGTGACGCTACCCGCGCTTACGGCGTAAGTTCCGACGTGGCTTACGCCGTAAGCCGGACGAGCACGCCAGTTGCGCGTACCCCGAGAATCCGCATCGCGCACCGCCGCTCCGTCTGGCGCGATCACCACACGCAGAGAGGGAGTGTCCGATGAAGTTGGGGAACTCGGAACTCGATGCCTTGCGGCAGTTACCGCGAGAGTGGCGACGCCGAGGGCTGATGCCTCCGAGCGAGCTCGCGGCGATGATCGAAGCTCGCGTCCGCGAGGACAGCTCGACCACCGTCAGCCCCCAAGCCGCAGAGGTGATCGAAGAGCGCAGCGAGTACGTGCCGCCCTTCGGTGACACGGGACCGAAGTACGCCGACTTCTTCAGGTGACCGGCGACCACAGCGGGAACACGAGCAGGCGGCGTCGGTCACACCGGTCGCTCGATGGCGAGCGCCAATGAACGCAGGGGGCAGGCCGGCCAACAGTGGGAGCCATGCGCCCACCCGATGAGGAGCAACCAGAAGATCGAACACTGCCAGCAGGATGAGGATCATCGGGACCGCGGGCGAGGCGCCAATCAGAGAAAAGCCCCGGCCGAGACCGAGGGCTCTTCTGGAGTTCAGTCTGCCGATCGATCACGCTGGCGGTACCGGTGGGATTTCAACCCATTGCCGTGCGTTCGCTCGAGAGTGACCGGCGGGCGGGTCACGACGGGCCCTGCGCCGATCTCTTCCGGCGTTAGCGTCACTGGCGCCGGCCTGGTCAAGAACTCGTTGATCGCAGCACGGGACACGTCAGTGCCGTACCTGCGGTTCTTGCCCATGCGGCCATGATTCCACGAGTTCGAACGTACGTTCGAACCTCGGTGCGCTCGGCGACCGCGCTGCACCTGCTCGATCGCGTCAGCTTCGGCCCAGATCGCGGACACGCGATCCGGGTCCGGATGCGCGCCGCGCAGCCCGCGGTCGTAGTCGCGCACGAGCCCCCCGTCGACGGGCGGCGAGCTCGTCGACGGTGAGCCACTGCAGCGCTTCACGGTCGGCGTCATTCGCGACGGGGACTGTAGGCCGTCCACCCGACGGCCCACTGCGCATGCCCAGCGCAGGACTCGCTCGCGTCGATCCGCGCAGACCCCTAAGCCGAGAAGTTTGATCGCGCGTACTGAACAATCCAACCTTTGTCGGTGATGTTCACCGTCTTACGCCGCTGGTCGTCTTCATCAACCACCGCGCGAACCAGGTCCACTCGCTCAAGAGCGGAAAAGTTTGTCCGCATCTGCTGGGGAGTGTTGAAGTCAAATTGCTCATTGTCACCCGGCGCGCACGATCCGCCCGCCGCTGCAAGATCTGCAAACAGCTTCCATGCGCGTGGCTGCAGCGATATAGCCGACAGAATTTGCTCCGCCTCATGGGCTAGCCAAACTTCAAGCAGTGGCAAATAGCCACCCGGATGCTTGCCGAGCTCATCTTCAATATCGAGCCACACGCAAAAAGCTTGTGCGTATTTCATTGCGTCACGAAGATTTTCGTTGCAAATCTGGTATAGATGCTGAAACTCTTCAACACCTACAGGGGATTTAGCGTTAACATCCTCCGCATAGTAGTTGAGCCTCGCGGTTATGAGTTCGGGGATTGACTCGGACTTGACCGGAGCAACCTCGAGCGGGGTGCTGATACGCCCGTTCAGGCTAGGCGAGCTTACGGAGGATCGCACGATACCAAGTGCTCCACACAACACCCATTTCACGCCAGGCAGGGAGAGGGTCGTGTCACGGATACGTTCTAGGACACGACGAGCATCATTGCTCTTGCTCACCAGTTCGACGTTGTCAATGATCCCGACGACAGCCCCGTCCGACGATGAGGGGAACAGTCGATTGAGCGCCGCCTTCAGCAGCCGTTCGAAACCCGATTCATCGAAGCCCGTTGAAGACGTAGCGGTTTCGGCATACTGCCCGGAGACGCTCAAAATCCCAGCTCCATAGCTGCGATTAATAGGCTGATTAAGCCAGCTTTCGAGGTCATGCAATCCCGTGACGTCGTGCCCGCACTGCTCCAAAAAACGTTTGTGTTCGATTACTGCCTGGGCAACAGCAAACAGAGCGCCCCGATGCATTTGAGTCGAATCCGTACCCATCTGCACCGGAGTCGACGCCGGAATGAATGTCTGAGCAGTCTCCATTCGCTTGCGCTTTTCCATGGCTCGGTAAACCGTCACCCACACGAGACTGGTTTTCCCGACGCCGTTCGACCCCTCGAGTGCGGGATGAAGGGATTCATTACTAAGCTTACTGGAAAGCGTTCGGCTTTCGCGCGTTCGACCGACTAGTAGCTCGTCGCCCGCCTCGGTCGCGGTAAGAGGAAGAGACTCGTAGGGGTTGTCGCGGAACCCAAGGTCTGTCCAAATTGTCATTAGTCCCCCACCTAGTCGTCACAGCTCCAGCCGAACTGTTGGTCGATCGAAGCTTAGAGGACTGTCTACACGCTTCCAAGCGTGTTGCACCGTCCCGCTGATGGGACGGAAGCCAGGCGCTAGCCGCGCTGTCCGATAGCCGGTCGTCCAGCGAGACGGAGCGTCGTGTGTCTTCGTCGGCGCACCTTCGGGGCTCCGAGCGTCTCAGATAGCTGGTCCGAAACTGATTCCGGCAAGGCGCGGCGGATTCTGATGGTCGACGCAACAGGTGGTCGATTTGGGGCTGGTTTCAGGGTAGCTGGAGGGCGGTGATGCGGCGCTTCTTGAATCGCCCCGGGTCTGGTGGAGGGTCTGATTCCCCGAGAGGATCGGACCATGCCAGCACCGAGGAAGTATCCGCAAGAACTGCGGGAGCGTGCGATGCGGCTCGTGCAAGAGGCGCAGAAGGAAGACTCTTCGCTGTCATTGAACGCGGCCGTGATCCGGATCGGGTCGCGCACGGGGGTGAACCCCGACACGTTGCGCGGCTGGTGCAAGCAGGCCTCGATCGATGCCGGCGAGCGTCCCGGGACCACGAGCACCGACGCGGCTCGCATCAAAGCGCTCGAGGCGGAGAACCGGAAACTCAAACGCGCCAACGAGATCTTGTTGGCGGCGTCCTCGTTCTTCGCGCGGGAGCTCGACCCGCGACTGCCGTGGTGACCCAATTCATCGACGAACACCGGAAACGGTTCGGGGTCGAGTCGATCCGTCGCGTGCTCACCGAGCACGGCGTCACGATCGCCCCTTCCGGCTACTACGCGTTCAAGACCCGGCCCGCTCGGCCCGGTCCATCGCGGACGATGACCTGCTGGTGGAGATCGAGCGGGTATTTTGGGACCTGGGCCGTGGCATCAGTGGCGCGCGGAAGATTTGGCGGCTGCTGCGCCGTGAAGGCATCACCGTCGCCCGCTGCACCGTGGAGCGGCTGATGCGTCGGCAGGGGCTGTGTTCCGCCCCGGATTTAGTGGAGGCTCGGTAGTGCCGCCTCGACGGTAATCGGAGCGGGGTTGTGCCGGTAGTGGTCGTGCTCAAACTCGACCGGCGGGACCATGCCGAG